>NZ_JBFBKR010000009.1:0-184847 GCF_040686575.1 Arthrobacter sp. NPDC080073 | reverse complement strand
GGCCTCAGCGCCGAAGAAGGCCTCTGGACCCGAAAAGGATGGGCAGGCCGCACATGACGCGCCCGGGATTTACACACGTTTTGTCCTATAACCCCAGCCGCCAGACGGCGCAGCCGGCAGAAAAGCAAAGAGATCCCTGGACGGCCATTCAGCCATCCAGGGATCTTCCCTTTGGTGCACCCCCCGGGACTTGAACCCGGAACCCATTGATTAAGAGTCAATTGCTCTGCCAATTGAGCTAGAGGTGCAATTGTTTGTTGCTCGCAACGCAAAGAAATAACCCTTGAGCGGCTGTTGCCGCTCAAGGGTCCTTCCCTTTGGTGCACCCCCCGGGACTTGAACCCGGAACCCATTGATTAAGAGTCAATTGCTCTGCCAATTGAGCTAGAGGTGCATTTGTCGATTTCGATCAGCTGAGGGGCTTTTCTTCCCTCGTTGATCTCCGCAACGACATGTAACTCTACACGACACTTGCCCAAGTGTGAAATCGGCCCGGGCCTCCTGCGCGTCACTATGCGGGAGGCTTAAGGACCAGCGCAAAGTCAGGGTTTTGGTTGTTGCTGAGGACCCAAAGCGTGCCGTCCGGCGCAAGCGAAACGTCCCGTAAACGTCCATAGGCAGCTGTGAGGTATGCCACGGGATTCCCCGCTGTCTTTCCGTTCAGCGGTACCGTCCATAAACGCTGCCCGTGCAGCGCGCACGTGAACGCTGTTCCGTTGACGATTTCCAGCCCGCTCGGCGAGGCATCCGCCGTCGAAGGCCAGACAACCTTGGCATCGATGTAGCCGGTGCGGCCGGGGGCCCCGGTCACTTGTGGCCAACCGTAGTTGCCGCCGGCTTCGATGAGGTTGAGTTCGTCGTTGACGTCGGGGCCGAATTCGCTCGCCCATAGCCTTCCGGAACTGTCCCATGCCAGACCCTGCACGTTGCGGTGTCCGTAGCTGTAAACGGGGTTGGCGAACGGGTTGCCCGGCGCGGCTTTCCCCTCGGGGGTCAGCCGCAGGATCTTCCCGCCGAGCGCATTGCGGTCCTGTGCTTGCTCCGGATGCTGGGCATCTCCCGTGCCGACGTAGAGGAACCCGTCGGGGCCGAAACGGATGCGCCCTCCGTTGTGGGTCGAGGCTTTGGGAATGCCGGAGAAGATGACTTCGGGTGTGCCGAGACTCAACCGCCCGTCTGCGGCCTGCTCGAGGCGGGTGCGCGAAATCCGGTTGTCCGATTCAGCGGTGAAATAGGCATACAGCAGGCGGTCGCTGGCGAACGCCGGGGAGAGTGCCAGCCCCAGCAGTCCGCCTTCGCCGCCGGGCACGACGCCGGGAAACTCGCCTACCGTCGTGGCCCGCTCGTTCCGGACCGATTTGATCAGCTTTGTGTCGCGCTCGGAGATGATTGCAGTGCCGTCGTCGAGGAACACGATGGACCACGGGAGTGTCAGGTTGAGGTCAAGCTTGCGAAGCAACTCCGGTCCGTTGCCTTGGGTGGGCCCCGGACCGGGGGCACTCCCTGTGCATGCGCCCAGCAGCAAAGCCACGAGGCAGGCCACTGCTATCGGAGCCCGGACAAGCGCAAGGCGGGACCGGAAAACGCTCCCGGAACCCGCCTTCGCCTGGTTCATTGCTTGTCCTGCTTGCCGGGCCGCTTACTGCCCGGGGTCTTCAGGTCCTGAGGGCTCTCAGCGGCGGTTCCTGCGAGGGGGCCGGAAACCGGCTGCCTCGGCGTGGGCGCTCGAAACGAACCAGACTTCGGCCTTGACTTCGTCGTAGGACGGGCTGTCTTCATCGTGGTAGGTCATGGTGTCCGCGTTGCCCTTGACTGTGTAGCCCTCGGGGCCGCTCCCGTCGGCGCCGGCCGCAGCCGAGCCTTCACCGTACGGCTGCTCGGCGGCCAGATGCCCGCCCAGCGGAGACGCGCCCGCGGAATCCTGGGCCAGGGCGGTTGACTCAACAGGCGCCGGGACCGCGTCGGGAGCTCCGGCCCGGTCGTCTTGCGCCCCATCCGCAGCAGCGTCGACTGCTTCCGCCGCGGCTGATTCCGCACCCGGAAGCGTCGGTGCATGGGCGTCCGTGTATTCGCGGTGGTGGACAGGGGCGGGGGCCGCTGGTGCGCCGCCTTCGCTCCAGGTGGCTTCCCACTCGGCACTGTCGGCCGCTGTAACGTCGTCGGCCGTCACGCCCCCCTCAAGTTCCGGCTCGGCAGCGGTCGGTGCGGCCGCTTCGGAAACCGCGTCATTGGAAAGCACGGGTTCCGAGAGCGTGGGCTCCTTCAACACGGGTTCTTCCGCAGGAGTTCCGGACGCGGAGGACTCTTCCCGGGCGGCCATTCCGGTCTGGAGGGGAGGGACAGGGCCCTCCCAGTCGTCGACGTCGACGCCGTCAGCCTTGGTTGCCGCCTCCGGCTCGGGTTGGGCCTTGGGTTCGGCGGCGCGGGACCCGGCCGGGTCTTGATCGGCGGTCGCGGTTGCAGCGACCAAAGGGGCGGAGCCCGTCAGGGCTGCGGAAGTGATATCCGTTTGCGGTGACGAGGCAGTCGGCGACGGTGAAGCCGGGGCCATGGCGTTCGAGGAAGACTTCGCGCTATTGCGGCTCAGGAGCCACCAAACAATCGCGACGATCAACACGATGACGATGACCCAGATCAACCAATCCATGGGAGGAGCCCTTCTGTCTGTTCAATTGGCGCAGCTGTCGTGATTTGACGTTACGTCCGTGTCACGGGGCTGTCTAGGTTAGTCAAGCGATTCGCGGCCGTCAGCGCGTCCGCGTTCCTGTCGGAGGGAACTGCGGCCGGCAACGAGACTCATGTCTCACATATCGAGACGACTGTCCATTATTTGACTGAAATATTGAATGAAATAGCGCTAAATTCGCCTTAACCCGCCGATCATGTTCGTTGGCCACAGCTCAAGAGTCATAGACTCGTGCCCATGAGTGACCACACCCCAATCGCGACAGACAACCAGCCGGACATCAAGCCACGCAGCCGGGTCGTAACGGACGGCATCCATGCCGCCCCCGCGCGAGGCATGTTCCGGGCCGTAGGCATGGGCGATGACGACTTCGCCAAGCCGCAAATCGGTGTCGCGAGCTCGTGGAACGAAATTACGCCCTGCAACCTCTCGCTGAACCGACTCGCCCAGGGCGCCAAGGAAGGCGTTCACGCCGGCGGTGGTTTCCCCATGCAGTTCGGCACCATTTCCGTTTCGGACGGCATTTCGATGGGCCACGAGGGCATGCACTTTTCCCTTGTTTCGCGCGAAGTCATTGCCGACTCCGTTGAAACCGTCATGCAGGCCGAGCGCATTGACGGCTCTGTTTTGCTGGCAGGCTGCGACAAGTCCCTCCCCGGCATGCTGATGGCAGCCGCCCGACTGGATCTCGCCAGCGTCTTCCTTTACGCCGGTTCCATCATGCCGGGCTGGGTCAAGCTCGAGGACGGCTCGGAGAAGGAAGTCACCCTCATCGATGCCTTCGAAGCCGTGGGCGCGTGCGCTGCCGGCAAGATGAGCAGGGGCGACCTGGACCGTATCGAACGCGCGATCTGTCCCGGCGAAGGCGCCTGCGGCGGCATGTACACGGCCAACACCATGGCGTGCATCGGCGAAGCCCTCGGCATGTCCCTGCCGGGCTCGGCCGCCCCGCCCTCGGCAGACCGCCGTCGTGATGACTTTGCCCGCAAGTCCGGGGAGGCAGTGGTCAACCTGCTCCGCCTCGGCATCACCGCCCGGGACATCATGACCAAGAAGGCGTTCGAGAACGCCATCGCCGTCACCATGGCCTTCGGCGGTTCCACCAACGCCGTCCTGCACCTGCTCGCGATCGCCCGTGAAGCCGAGGTCGAACTCACGCTGGACGACTTCAACCGCATCGGCGACAAGATCCCGCACCTGGGCGACCTCAAGCCCTTCGGCCGCTATGTCATGACCGACGTCGACAAGATCGGCGGCGTGCCGGTCATCATGAAGGCGCTGCTCGACGCCGGGCTGCTGCACGGCGACTGCCTGACGGTCACGGGCAAGACCCTCGCCGAGAACCTTGCCTCCATCAACCCGCCGGACCTGGACGGCAAGATCCTGCGCGCGCTGGACAACCCGATCCACAAGACCGGCGGCATCACCATCCTGCACGGTTCCATGGCGCCGGAAGGTGCCGTCGTGAAGAGCGCCGGCTTCGACGCCGATGTCTTCGAAGGAACCGCCCGCGTGTTCGAACGCGAGCAGGGAGCCCTCGACGCTTTGGACAAGGGCGAGATCAAGGCCGGGGACGTCGTCGTGATCCGGTACGAAGGACCCAAGGGCGGCCCGGGCATGCGTGAGATGCTCGCCATCACCGGCGCCATCAAGGGCGCGGGCCTCGGCAAGGACGTGCTCCTGCTGACCGACGGCCGCTTCTCGGGAGGTACCACCGGTCTGTGCATCGGGCACGTTGCGCCCGAAGCCGTCGACGGCGGACCCATCGCCTTCGTCAAGGACGGCGACAAGATCCGCGTGGACATCGCCGCCCGTTCGTTCGACCTCCTGGTGGACGAAGCCGAACTCGAGTCCCGCAAGGTCGGCTGGGAGCCCCTTCCGGCCAAGTTCACCAAGGGCGTCCTCGCCAAGTACGCCAAACTGGTGCACAGCGCCTCCACCGGCGCCTACTGCGGCTGATTCCGGGTTCCGGCCCAACTGACTCGCACTTGTTGTCGTTTTGGCGCCTCATAGCGACAACAACTGCGAGTCAGTTGGGCGGCCGGGCATGACCAGCCTGTGGACAACGGAGTCCACATGGTGAGATGAGATCTTCATCGTTTGACACTCATCTCACAAAGAGGGAACACTGAACGCATGATCGCATTCGTTACTGTCGGCGCCACCGTGGGCACTGTCGTACTTACCAAGCGCGTGGCCTCCTAGCCCGACTGGTAACGAACCGTCACGCGCAACCCCTCGAAGAGCCGCAAGGCTGAGGGGTTTTTTTATTTCCCGCAGGGGACCGCGCGAAAAGCAAGAACCCGCATGACCGCAGTACCCACGCAGTAACTTTCACTAATTGAAGATCCCCAAAGGAAGAGTCCGATGAGCAAAGGATCGCCGATCAGCCCCTCGCTGATGGCTGCAAAGTCCGCTGGAGCCCCCAAGGCTCCGGAAAAGGTCGACCGTACGGCTGACGCCGTCGTCGACAATGCTGCAACTCTCTCTCCTGTACTCGGGCCGAACAACGTTGTACCCCCAACGGTGATGACCGGCTCGGAAGCTATTGTCCGCTCGCTCGAAGAACTCGGCGTGGACGATATTTTTGGTTTGCCCGGTGGCGCGATCCTCCCCACCTATGACCCTTTGATGGCCTCCAAGATGAATCACGTCCTGGTCCGTCACGAACAGGGAGCCGGCCACGCAGCCCAAGGCTACGCCATGGTTACCGGACGGGTTGGCGTCTGCATCGCCACCTCGGGCCCCGGTGCCACCAACCTCGTTACCGCCATCATGGATGCCCACATGGACTCCGTGCCCCTCGTTGCCATTACCGGCCAGGTATCGGCTTCGGTCATCGGCACGGATGCCTTCCAGGAGGCAGACATCGTCGGCATCACCATGCCGATCACCAAGCATTCCTTCCTGGTGACGGATCCCAATGACATTCCGCATGTCATGGCCGAAGCTTTCTACCTTGCGAGCACCGGGCGTCCCGGTCCGGTTTTGGTGGACATCGCCAAGAATGCCCAGCAGGGCACCATGACCTTCTCCTGGCCTCCCAAGATCGATTTGCCGGGTTACCGGCCGGTGGTCCGTGGCCACAACAAGCAGGTGCGCGAGGCTGCCCGGCTGATCGCTGCGGCACGCAAGCCTGTCCTGTATGTCGGGGGCGGTGTGGTCAAGGCGCACGCTTCGGCAGAACTGCGCGAACTGGCAGAGCTGACCGGCGCACCTGTGGTGACCACCCTCATGGCCCGCGGCGTGTTCCCGGATTCCCACCCGCAGCACGTCGGCATGCCCGGCATGCACGGCACGGTTTCCGCGGTCACCGCACTGCAGCAGTCCGATCTGCTGATCACCCTCGGCGCGCGCTTCGATGACCGGGTGACAGGTGTCCTCAGCACCTTCGCTCCGCATGCCAAGATCATCCACGCGGACATCGACCCCGCTGAGATTTCCAAGAACCGCACGGCTGACGTTCCGATCGTGGGCTCCGTCAAGGAGATCATTCCGGAGCTGAGCGAGGCCGTCCGTAACGCTTTCGAACAGTCCGGCACCCCGGACCTCGACGGTTGGTGGGCGTTCCTCAACAACCTCCGCGACACCTACCCCCTGGGCTGGACTGAACCGGACGACGGACTCAGCGCCCCCCAGCGCGTCATCGAACGCATTGGTGCGCTCACGGGTCCGGAAGGCATCTACGTTGCAGGCGTTGGCCAGCACCAGATGTGGGCCGCCCAGTTCATCAAGTACGAGCGTCCCCACGCCTGGCTGAACTCCGGCGGGGCCGGCACCATGGGTTATGCCGTGCCGGCAGCCATGGGCGCCAAGGTCGGCGAACCCGACCGCGTGGTCTGGGCGATCGACGGCGACGGCTGCTTCCAGATGACCAACCAGGAACTGGCCACCTGCGCCATCAACAAAATTCCCATCAAGGTTGCCATCATCAACAACTCCTCGCTGGGCATGGTGCGCCAGTGGCAGACCCTCTTCTATGAAGGCCGCTACTCCAACACCGACCTGAATACCGGCCACGACACCGTCCGTATCCCGGACTTCGTCAAGCTGGCAGACGCCTACGGCTGTGCCGCGTTCCGCTGCGACCGGGACGAGGACATCGACGCGACCATCCAGAAGGCCCTGGAAATCAATGACCGCCCCGTGGTCATCGACTTCGTGGTCAGCCCGAACTCCATGGTGTGGCCGATGGTCCCCTCCGGAGTCTCGAACGACCAGATCCAGGTTGCCCGCAACATGACCCCGGAATGGGAAGAGGAGGACTAGCCATGAGCCGCCACACACTGTCCGTTCTGGTCGAAGACAAGCCCGGCGTGCTGACCCGCGTGGCCAGCCTCTTCGCCCGGCGGGCCTTCAACATCAACTCCCTGGCCGTCGGGCCCACCGAGGTCTCCGGGATTTCCCGGATGACCGTCGTCGTCGACGCCGATGGCGACCTCATCGAGCAGGTCACCAAACAGCTCAACAAACTGATCAACGTGATCAAGATTGTCGAGCTGACTTCAGAATCTTCCGTGCAACGTGACCACATCCTGGTCAAGGTACGTGCGGATGCCGCGACACGCCTGCAGGTCACCCAAGCTGCAGACTTGTTCCGTGCCTCAGTGGTTGACGTTTCCACAGACTCGGTGGTCATTGAGGCAACCGGTACCCCGGAAAAGCTTGCAGCGCTGCTTTCAGTGCTTGAGCCGTTCGGCATCCGCGAAATAGTGCAGTCCGGCACCTTGGCCGTTGGGCGGGGATCCCGCTCCATGAGTGACAGGGCTTTGCGCAGCGCTTAGGCACTGTCTTAAGTACTGCGTAGTAGCCCGATACCGAACCACAGACAATATCTACAAAACCACTCAAGAGGAGTTACGCAAGTGACTGAAATGTTCTACGACGACGACGCAGACCTGTCGATCATCCAGGGTCGCAAGGTCGCCATTGTCGGCTACGGTTCCCAGGGCCACGCCCACGCGCTGAACCTGCGCGACTCCGGCGTCGAGGTTGTCATCGCGCTCAAGGAAGGCTCGAAGTCGATCGCCAAGGCCCAGGACGCAGGCTTTACGGTCAAGAACGTTGCCGACGCCGCCGAATGGGCCGACGTCATCATGATCCTCGCGCCGGACCAGCACCAGCGCGCGATCTACAACGACTCCATCAAGGACAAGCTGACCCCCGGCAAGGCCCTTGCCTTCGCGCACGGCTTCAACATCCGCTTCGGCTACATCGAGGCGCCCGAGGGCGTCGACGTCATCCTGATCGCTCCGAAGGCTCCCGGACACACCGTGCGCCGCGAATTCGAAGCCGGCCGCGGTATCCCGGACATCATCGCCGTCGAGCAGGACGCATCCGGTTCCGCTTGGGAACTGGCCAAGTCCTACGCGAAGGCAATCGGCGGAACCCGCGCCGGCGTCATCAAGACCACCTTCACCGAAGAGACCGAAACCGACCTTTTCGGCGAGCAGGCTGTCCTGTGCGGCGGTGTCTCCCAGCTGATCCAGTACGGCTTCGAGACCCTGACCGAAGCCGGCTACCAGCCGCAGATCGCCTACTTCGAGGTTCTGCACGAGCTCAAGCTCATCGTTGACCTCATGTGGGAGGGCGGCATCGCCAAGCAGCGCTGGAGCGTTTCCGACACCGCGGAGTACGGCGACTACGTCTCCGGCCCGCGCGTCATCGACCCCCGGGTCAAGGAAAACATGGCCGGCGTCCTCGCCGACATCCAGTCCGGCGCCTTCGCCAAGCGTTTCATCGACGACCAGGACAACGGCGCCGTCGAGTTCAAGGAACTGCGGGCCAAGGCAGAGCAGCACCCGATCGAGGCTGTCGGCCGCGAGCTGCGTTCCCTGTTCTCCTGGCAGCAGCAGGACGAGGACTACGTCGAAGGCTCCGCAGCCCGCTAGTCAAGGCACCCGCTGAAGCCGCGGCAGGAGCCGTAGCAATTCAACACAGAACGCCGTTCGGGATAGGCTCGAAATGAAGCCGCCCGGCATGGAGGCCGGACCCGGTATACCGGGTCCGGCCTTCGTCGTCAAAGAATCGTTTCACCAAAACCCCACCTGAAAAAGAGAGCTAAAGAGGTCACCGGTGACTAGCACCAAGCCAGTAGTACTCCTCGCTGAGGAACTTTCGCCCGCCACGATCGAGGCCCTTGGTCCGGACTTCGAGATCCGCCAAACCGACGGCGCGGACCGCTCCCAGCTGCTCTCCGCAATCGTCGACGTCGACGCCATCCTCGTGCGTTCAGCCACCCAGGTGGACGCCGAGGCAATTGCCGCAGCCAAGAACCTCAAAATCATCGCGCGTGCCGGTGTCGGCCTGGACAACGTGGACATCAAGGCCGCCACCCAGGCCGGCGTCATGGTCGTCAACGCTCCGACGTCGAACATTGTGTCCGCTGCCGAACTTACAGTCGGCCACATCCTCAGCCTCGCCCGCCACATCCCGCAGGCCAGTTCCGCCCTGAAGGGCGGCGAGTGGAAGCGCTCCAAGTACACGGGCATCGAACTCTTCGAGAAGAAGATCGGCATCATTGGCCTCGGGCGCATCGGAGCGCTCGTGGCTGCCCGCCTCCAAGGCTTCGAGACCGAGATCCTCGCCTACGACCCCTACATCACCTCGGCACGCGCGGCGCAACTCGGCGTCAAGCTCGTCACGCTGGACGAGCTGCTGGAGAAGTCGGACTTCATCACCATCCACATGCCCAAAACCCCGGAAACCGTGGGCATGCTGGGCGCCGATGCCTTCAAGAAGATGAAGGAAACGGCCTACGTTGTCAACGTCGCCCGTGGCGGCCTGATCGACGAAGAAGCCCTCCACGAGGCTTTGGAGGACGGCCAGATCGCCGGCGCCGGCATTGATGTTTTCGTCAAGGAGCCGAGCACCGACCTTCCCTTCTTCGGCATGGACAACGTCATTGTGACGCCCCACCTCGGTGCGTCCACGGACGAAGCCCAGGAAAAAGCCGGGGTCTCGGTGGCGAAGTCCGTCCGCCTCGCCCTTGCCGGCGAACTCGTCCCGGACGCAGTCAACGTCGCAGGTGGCGTGATCGCTTCCGACGTTCGCCCCGGAATTCCGCTGATCGAGAAGCTCGGCCGGATCTTCACGGCCCTGACCCACGCGTCCTTGACACAGATCGACGTCGAGGTCGCGGGCGAGATCGCGAGCCTGGACGTGAAGGTCCTCGAGCTGGCAGCGCTCAAGGGGGTGTTCGCCGACGTCGTGACCGAGCAGGTCTCCTACGTCAACGCGCCCGTCATCGCCGAGCAGCGCGGCATCAACACCCGCCTGATCACGACGGCGGAAGCCGAGGACTACCGCAACGTCCTGACCATCCGCGGCGCACTGAGCGACGGCTCCCAGATTTCCGTGGCTGGCACGCTCACCGGGCCCAAGCAGGTCCAGAAGCTCGTGGGCGTCAACGGCTACGACGTCGAAATCCCGATCAGCGAGCACCTGGTGGTTGTTTCCTACGCTGACCGCCCCGGTGTCATCGGTACCATCGGCCACATCCTGGGCATGAACAACATCAATATCGGTGGCATGCAGGTGGCCCGCCAGAGCGAAGGCGGGCAGGTCCTGGCGCTGCTGACGATCGACACTTCCGTGCCGCAGCAGGTCCTTGAAGCCATCAAGGCCGGCATCGGCGCAGACATGGTTCGTGAAGTGGATCTGGAGGACTAGCATCCGCACCGTTTGAGCTAGAAAAGTGTGCCGCAGTTCACATCGGCCACATATTATTGGCCGGTCTGCCTACAATGGCTTGGTCCGAAATTCGGAACCGGCGGCAGGCCGGCCAATATCTTTTGCACGCACCCGGTGGATTCCTCTTGCCTCGGCATGATTCCAAGGTCAGCAGTGTGCACACCCGCAATCCAGGACTCAGGGAGCCCTATGAACGCCGTCCAGAGGTTCATCCGAAGCCGTGTGCTTCTGTTGACCGCGGCCATTTTGATCGTCGCCATGTGTTTGTCCGTCTTCATCCAGAGCCAGTCGCAGGCCGCGCTGAACCGGACGGTGGATGAGAACTCCCGCGGCCTGTACGACATCCTGGTCCAGGCCAAGTCCGCGAATACCAAGGACGGCGGGGCACTCCTCCAGCCGGACATCGCGAACGGCCAGGGCGGCATCAGCTTCCCGCAACTGGAGAAGATCCGCGGGCTGAGCGGTGCGGCGGTCGCGGCGCCCATCAGCCTCGTTTCCCGGGTGACACAGAACCTGGAAACCCCGCGTCTGGATGCAATGGACTACCTTGGCTACAACGCCGGGCTGGCCGGCGGAGCCACCGCGGGGGATCCGACCGGAACGGACTCCAAGAGCTGGCCCGCGCCGGAATCCGTGCTTCCAGCGCAGCCCAAGAAGTACCGCCTGACTGCCACTGCCGTGAGCTCCGACGGAGTGTCCCAGCAAACCCTCTTCCAGACCAGCGCTGAAGGCACGCTCGGCAAGGGGCAGGTCGTCGAGCAGCAGACCGCCGGTGGCAAGAGCATCCGCATTGCCGGCCCTGCGGGGGAGACCGGCATCAAGTTCCCTGCTCCTGCCGGTGGCTCCGAACACAACCTCTTCAACCTTTCCGTGGCGCTGCCCATGGCTCCGCAGGTCACAGAGTCGGTGGTCGCCGTCGATCCGACCGCTGAACGCGCCCTCCTGGGCTCGGCCGGAGACTTCCTTGCACCGCTGCAAAAGGCGCCGCCGGCCGACACCCGCAACGCCGGTGCGATCGGCCGCTACTTCGAACAACTCTTCGCCAAGAGCCCCACGCAGCAGGAACTCGAACAAGGCCCGGATTTCATGGGTGTCAAGCTCAAATACTGGGCACCCCTCATGACCCAATACCAGCAGGCAAAGCTGTCCGGCCAGATCACGGATGCCTCGCAAGCCATTCCTTTGATCGTCCGCCAGGGAACCTCACTGGATCTGAAGTACTCGGTCAAGATCGAGGAAATCGACAATTCGGGCAAGGTCGTCAACGACGTCGGCACTGTCTCGCGCTCCCTGGACAAGGACTACCTGCCGTTCGTGTCGAAGTCGCCGTTCGCCCTGTCCTGGCCAGGATCCACGGACCACAGCCAGTTGCTCGGTAACACGGGCAACTTCAGCCAAGGCCTGTACCAGCCGGCCCAGTGGAGCACGGACTTCGCAGCCGCACCCAAGTACAAGGACGGCGAAACTTCCGCGAATGGAGCCGTCGGCAAGTCCGCCATACCGGGGGACTGGGTTACCGTCAACAAGCTGCCCGAGAAGTCGGCCTTCGGGGCGATCGTGGACCAGAGCCAGCGCAAGCCTGTCGACGAGCGCTCGTACCGGGAGAACCTTGCCACCGGATCGAAGCCCGCTACCCCGCTGCCGATGGTCTACGGGACGTTCGATCCGGCCCAGATCCAGAAAGCAGCAGGCGATGTGAACAAGCTGCCCCTGGGTGGCTACGACCCGGCCCCGATGACGCTCCAGAAGGACGCGTCCGGCAATGCCACGTCAGCCATGGGCCTCAAGCCCTCGCTGAGCGCAACCGGCCTGGTCAGCCAGTCCGCCGGGGCCATTACCGACTACTACGGCCTCGCCGCCGCCCGCGGTTACGATTCCAACGCCAACGTGATCGACGCCGTCCGGGTCCGCGCCAGCGCGCCAGGCAACTGGAAGCAAGCCCAACCGGAGGTCGACAAGCTCGCAGCCCAGATCCGCGACATGGGCCTGGAAGCCACAGTGGTGGCCGGCTCCGCGCGGGAAGACGCCAACATCTTCGTCCCGGGATACTCCAAGGACGACGCCGGCAAGGAATCCGCGCTGGGCACGGTCCAGCAGTCGTGGGTTCGGCAGGATGCCGCCGATGCCGTATCCGGTTCCCTGACGGGCACCAATATCACCCTCCTCTTCCTGACGCTGTGCGGGGCCACCCTCCTGACCGGCGCTTCCACAGTCAGCTATATCCGCCAGCGACGCAGCGAGGCGGGGATCCTCCGCGCCATGGGCTGGACCCAAAGGAAGATCCGAAGTTGGGTCCTGGAGGAATTCGGCATCGGGGCGGGGATCGTCGCCGTGGCAGGCATTGCGCTGAGCCTTTTGAGCTGGAACCTGGCCACGGTCATTGTTTCCGCGTCGGTATTGCTCATTTACTGCGCTGCCGCCTATGTCGCGGCCCAGCAATTGCGGCACCGGGACGTCGTTGACCAGGAACCCCAACACGATGAACGACTGATACCGGTGGATTCACCGCTGACGTTTGCGTACCGCCAGCTGGTCACCCACCGTTTCAGCTCATTGGCGCTGGCCGTGGCCGTGGGCGTGTTCGGTGCGGCCGTTGGTGCCCTGATCGCCTTGCTTATTGACATCCCGCGGGCAGCTGGAGCCAGCGCCCTCAGCGGGCTCGCCTCCGCCACCATCGCGCTGCCGAGCGTCATCCTGGCAGTCTGCGGGGTGCTCGTGGGCCTCGTGTTGACCTTGGTCACGGGTCGGTTCGAACTCCAGGCCAGGCGCGAACAGCTCGGCACGCTCCGGGCCATGGGCTGGAACCCGGACATGCTGGGGCAGGTCCGATTCTTCGAAAATGCCTTGGTCGGAGCCGTGGCCCTGATCCTGGGCGTCCTGGGGGCGCTGGGCCTGGGCCTGCTGCTCGCCCCCTATGCCGCACTGTGGGCCGCCTTGGCCGGTGTGCTGGCCGTAATTTGCTGGATTCCCATTGCAACGAAAGTGGTCAAATGACTGACAATCTCAAACCCGATCTGACTGCGACCACGGAATCCACCGACGAGTCGTTCCAGACCCGCGCCAACACCATCGTGCGGGCTTCGGACCACGGCATGCCCCTGCAGTTGAGCAACATCACCATCCGCTACGGCGGTGACAAGGGTGGCGCGGAGCCGGTCACCGTCGTCGAGGACTTCAACCTGACCCTGCACGCCGGTGAGATGCACTGCGTCGCCGGGCGAAGCGGCTCAGGCAAGACCAGCATCCTGACAGTCGGAGCGGGACTGACGCTCCCGACGTCGGGCCGCGTCCTCTGGGAGGGCGACTCCCTCGAGAAGATGGGCGACGACGAAATCGCCGACCGCCGCCGCGCGCTGATCGGGTACGTGGACCAGGGCGGCGCCTTGATCGACGGCATGAGCGCTTTGGAGAATGTGCTGCTGCCTGCCGTTCCCGACGGCGAGGTGGAGCAGCGCACCGAAATGGCCAAGGACCTGCTGGACCTTGTGGGGCTGGGCCGGCGCATGCGGCATCGTCCGGCGCAGCTGTCCGGCGGTGAACGCCAGCGTGTTGCGATCGCCCGGGCCCTGATCCTGGGCACCCGCGTGCTGGTGGTCGACGAACCAACGGCCAGCCTGGACCGTACCTCCGCAAACCGCATCATCAGCATCCTGAAGGACACCACCAAGGACGGGATTGCGGTGCTCGTGGCGTCGCACGACCACGAGCTTGTCAGGCTCAGCGATACGCTGACTGAATTGAACTAGCAGCCGATGCCTCCGGACCGGCCGTCATATGCGGCCGGTCCGGTCTTTCCATCTCCAAGAGAAGGTAACTTCGTAGAGTGACGTCTCCAGATAAACCCCCGTTCTACATCACCACAGCCATTACGTACCCGAACGGCGAGCCGCATATCGGGCATGCCTACGAGTACATCGCCACCGATGCGATGGCCCGGTTCAAGCGCCTCGACGGCTACGACGTGATGTTCCTGACCGGTACGGACGAGCACGGCATGAAGATTGCCCAGGCGGCGGAGAAGGAAGGCATCACGCCGAAGGAACTCGTGGACCGGAATGCCGAAATCTACAAGGCCGCCCACGCTGCCTTGGGCATCTCCTACGACCGCTTCATCCGAACCACGGACGCCGATCACTACGCCGCTTCGCAAGCCATCTGGAAGAAGATGGAAGCCAAGGGGGACATTTACCTGTCCAAGTACGAGGGCTGGTACTCGGTCCGCGACGAGGCTTATTACACCGAGGACGAGACCGTACTGAAGGACGACGGCGTCCGCTACTCGCGCGGTACCGACACCGAAGTGACGTGGACCGCCGAGGAGAGCTACTTCTTCCGCTTGTCCTCCTACCAGGACAAGTTGTTGGCCTTGTACGAGGAGCAGCCGGAATTCGGCGCTCCCCAGTACCGCTTCAACGAGGTCATCAGCTTCGTCAAGCAGGGGCTGCAGGACTTGTCGATCAGCCGGACGACTTTCGACTGGGGTGTCCCGGTGCCGGGGAACGACAAGCACGTTATGTACGTGTGGGTTGATGCCCTGACCAATTACCTGACGGGCATCGGCTACCCGGATGCCGAATCGGAGGCGTTCCGTAAGTTCTGGCCCGCGGACGTCCACGTCATCGGCAAGGACATCTCGCGGTTCCATGCGATCTTCTGGCCCGCCTTCCTGATGAGCGCAGGCCTGGAGTTGCCTAAGCGCGTCATGATCCATGGCTTCCTGACCAACAACGGGGTCAAGATGTCGAAGTCCCTCGGCAACGTGGTGTCTCCGAAGGACTTCGTCGACCAGTACGGGCTGGACCAGGTGCGCTTCTTCTTCCTTCGGGAAGTACCCTTCGGCGCCGACGGCAGCTACAACCACGAGGCGATCGTGGGCCGCATGAACGCAGACCTCGCCAACAACTTCGGCAACCTGGCCCAGCGTTCGCTGTCCATGGTGGCCAAGAACTGCGAAGGCAAGGTTCCCGTTCCCGGCGATTTCTCGGCAGAGGACACCGCGCTGCTGGCCCAGGCCGCGGGACTGCTGGACGCGGCCCGCGCCGCTTTCGAGAAGCAGGAATTCAGCCGGGCCCTCGAGGCAATCTGGGCCGTGCTGGGCGACACCAATGCGTACTTCGCCGAGCAGGCCCCGTGGGTGCTGCGCAAGACCGACGTCGAGCGCATGAACACGGTCCTGTACGTCACGCTGGAGGTTGTCCGCATCGTGGCGATCCTCACCCAGCCGGTCATGCCGACGTCGGCCGCCAAGCTGCTTGAGGTGCTGGGACAGCCGGAAGGCGAGGCCCGCCAGTTCGCGGCCATCGCAACGCCGATCCTCCCCGGCACTGAGCTCCCGGCCCCGGCCCCGGTCTTCCCGCGTTACGAGGAGCCCGCCGAGTCCTAGACGCCCGCTGACTTATGCTGCCTTTTGGGCGGACGCCCGCTCACTTAAGCCGTCTTTTGGGCGGACGCCCGCTCACTTAAGCTGCGCGTGACACCCCCTCACCCCACCGGGTGAGGGGGTGTTCTTTTTCCTGGTCGCATGACCGGTCGATGTCCTGCCTCGTTGCTGGAGCCGGTGCAGTTCATAGTCCTGAATGTCCGAACAACCGCGCTTAGCGTGGCGAGGACAATCCCCAGTGATTTTCGTGGCGCGGCAGCGACCAATTCGCTGCTTGTGGCCATCGAACTTTCGAACCATCCGAACGTGGTGGTCCACGTGGCCGGGGTCGGCTCCGGGGCGGGGATACGGCGCTGTCCAACTCGCATGCCCAAAACTTCTTCAGGGACCTGCACCCGTACATCGCTCATCGCGTAGCCCACCACCCCTCGACACCTCCGCGCCGCGTCACGCCGAGCACGTTTTCGGTGCGCTCAACGGACTGCGAGCCCGGGATTCCGGGGTTTCGGAGCAGTGTTGGCGCCAAAAATGTGCATGGCGTGACGCGGTGCCGAATTGGCGGGGCCCTGCGGCGGATCCGACGGGCGGCCGGACTTCCAAGTGGTACCTTCGCGCCAGCGAGTGGAGATCCAGCCGGAGCAGGTAGCGGCCCGGATAAGGCGGTCCGGAGCCTACCTGTAAACGCGTACCCGCCACTCGCGTTAATTAGTTGCCGGAAACCTAGCCTGAAAAGCAAGCGAACTGATGACACTTTCTGGGGAGTAACTGTCAAGATTCATCTCGCTGGTTGAGGTCTCCCGTATTCGTCTTTCCTGGGTCTCGAAGACGGTTACTCCCGCAAAGTCTGGTCAGCTCGAACCTGACGTGGTTGGAGGGACCGAAATGAAACGAACTATTGCCACCATGGGGGTTGTGGGCCTGGGATTGCTGGGCGCCACAGTGTCGGCGAATGCTGCACCCTCAGACAAGATCACCATCTGTCACGCCACTCATTCGGCGTCGAACCCGTACGTCGCAGTGACCATCAGCCTGTCGGCGCTGTCCGAGCATGTCACGGACACTGCCGACATCGTTCCCGCAAACGCGGGCGACTTCATGCCCAACGGTCAAAATCTGACCCCGGAGAACATCGCCATCCTTAACGCCGGCTGCGTCGTCGCGAGCCCGCCGGTAACGAGCCCGCCGGTGGATCCGGTGACCAGCCCGCCGGTGACGAGCCCGCCTGTGACCAGCCCGCCGGTGGATCCGCCGGTAACAAGCCCGCCGGTAACAAGCCCGCCGGTGGATCCTGTGACAAGCCCGCCGGTGGATCCGGTGGTCAACCCGCCCGTGAGCCCGGGGGTTCCTGTGGAGCAGCTTGAGCCAGTCGCGCCGCCGGCAGTCACGCCTGTGGTTCCACCCGTCGCTGCCCCCGCAGCCCCCACCCCCGCGGCTGCCGGAGCCGGTGCCGCAGCCGCGCCGGACCCCTCGATAACCAACGTGGGCTATAACGTCCAGACGGCCGTTGGCGGGAAGGCGGAAGCAGGTATCCCGGGTTGGCTCGCCAGCCTGACTGCCCTCTTCAGTGCAGTGGCCGCGTTTGTCGTAGTGAGGAGCGGCGTGCGGGCCCGGAAGGCCCACCGCTAGCCAAACCCCGATGGGTGCCGCAATGGAGTGTGCGGCACCCATCCACCTTCTAAGCAGTCTCCGGGAGGGATCATGGGAAGTCACCGTTACGCGCGGCAGCCCCGATTAGCCGGCATCGGTGGACTACTCATCAGTTCCAGGGATCTCCTCCTGTTGGCGCTTTGCCTCGGGGGGCTGCTTGCGTCCTGGCTCGTTTACGGTGCATCGGGCTCAGCGAATCCGCCCGCGTCCAACTCAGGGCAGCCGGCGCTTTCGTCGCCGGCTCCTGCGGTCACGCCCGGGCCGAGCCGTGCGACGGCGGGCGCTCGTGCCACCGGGCCCCGAACGCCTCTGCCTGCGGCATCGGCCCCATTGCAGGTTACCTACCCTGCGGTTGGCCTCAACGTGGTGGTTCACCCGCTGCGGCCGGACCCGGCTGGCGGGCAGAACATTGAGCCGCCGGAGACCATGGATGGATACTGGCTCAGTCCGTTCGGAACCCCTGGAGCCGGCTCGACGAATACCACTTACGTGATCGGGCACAGTTGGGAAGGCCTCGACGCGCCGTTCAACCATCTCAGCAATGCAGCAGCTCCCGGGGATGAGCTCAAAGTCGCCACTGCGACGGGAACATTGACGTACAAAGTCGAATCCGTCACGACATACGCAAAATCCACTTTGAAAGACAGTCCCGTCTGGATGGCCGTGCCCAACCGCCTCGTTCTGATCAGCTGCTACACGCAGGATCTCTGGGGCAAGAATGTCGCAGTGGTCGCTTCACTTGTTCCCGGCCAATAGGGCCAGTAGCTCCTCGCTGAGGGTGCCACAAGACCGCCGGACGCTCAAATGGTGAGACGATTTTGACCAACATGTGGATGCATTGGCAGTCTGAAAACATGAGCGCAACGCAACCTGCCGCAACGATCAACCTGGCTGTCATTCCCGGCGACGGCATTGGCCCCGAAGTCATTGCCGAAGCCCTCAAGGTCCTGGAAAAGGTCGTCGCCGAAGAAGGCGTCACCTTGGAGCAGACCGAATACAAGCTTGGAGCCCAGCACTGGCTCGAAACCGGCGAAACCCTCCCGGATGAGGTCCTGGCCGATCTGCGCACCCGCGATGCCATCCTGTTCGGCGCCGTCGGTGCCGCCCCGGGGGACACCCGCATCCCTTCCGGAATCATCGAACGCGAGATGCTGCTCAAGCTCCGCTTCAGCCTGGACCACTTTGTGAACCTGCGCCCCTCGCGGCTCTATGGCACGGTGGGCAGCCCGCTGGCCAACCCGGGCAACATCGATTTCATCGTGGTCCGAGAAGGCACCGAAGGCCCGTACGTCGGCAATGGCGGCACGCTGCGCGGCGGGACTCCGCATGAGGTTGCCACCGAAGTGTCGCTCAATACGGCCCACGGCGTCGAGCGCGTTGTCCGGGACGCCTTCCGCCGCGCGAGCGAGCGTCCCCGCAAGCACGTCACCCTCGTCCACAAGCACAACGTCCTGGTCTTCGCCGGCCACTTGTGGAAGCGCACTGTTGAGGCCGTGGCCAAGGAATTCCCCGAGGTCACCCACGACTACCTGCACATCGACGCCGCGACGATCTTCATGGTGACCGATCCCTCCCGCTTCGACGTGATCGTCACCGACAACCTCTTCGGAGACATCATCACCGATCTCGCCGCGGCCATCACAGGCGGCATCGGGCTGGCAGCCTCGGGAAACATCAAC
The DNA here is from genome assembly GCF_040686575.1 of Arthrobacter sp. NPDC080073. NCBI lineage: Bacteria > Bacillati > Actinomycetota > Actinomycetes > Micrococcales > Micrococcaceae > Arthrobacter > Arthrobacter sp. NPDC080073. The sequence continues at coordinate 165,763 of NZ_JBFBKR010000009.1, read as the reverse complement.
ATGGACCGCACCGCGCCCTCCATGTTCGAACCCGTCCACGGTTCCGCCCCGGACATCGCCGGACAGCAGAAAGCGGATCCCACCGCTGCCATCCTGTCCGCGGCCTTGTTGCTGGACCACCTCGGCTACACGATCGCTGCCCGCAGGATCGAAGCCGCCGTCGTCGCCGACATCGAAAGCCGCAACGGCGATGGCCGCAGCACCGCGGCCATCGGCGACGCGATCGCGGCCGCGCTTTAGGGCCTGCACTGGCACTTCAGGGTCTGTGCCCGGGCGTAAGCTTTACTTGAATTATTTACCTGCTGCCGTGGTCCGTCGCTGAACCATATCCTCCAAGAGATGGTTCGCTCTGCCTGGTAGCCGACTGGAGGAAACATGACTCAGACTGCCCACGGCGTCGAATTCAGCCAGCAGCTTTCGGTGACCCCGAAGTCTGCTGAGGAGCGTGCAGCTATCCTGGCAAACCCGGGATTTGGCGACTACTTCACCGACAACACCGTCATTGTCGACTACAGCGTTGACGCAGAGGGCAAGGGCGGCTGGCACAGCGCCCGCGTCGAGGCCTACGGACCGATTTCACTGGATCCTTCGGCGGCAGTGCTGCACTACGGCCAGGAGATCTTCGAAGGCCTGAAGGCATACCGCCACGCTGACGGCTCAGTGTGGACGTTCCGTCCCGAGGCCAACGCCGCGCGCCTGAACAAGTCGGCCCGCCGCCTGGCCCTCCCGGAACTGCCCGAGGAATACTTCCTCGGCGCCATCCGCGAACTCGTGCAGGCGGACAAGGAATGGGTTCCGTCCGGCGACGGCGAAGCCCTGTACTTGCGCCCGTTCATGATCGCGACTGAGGCATTCCTGGGTGTCCGCGCCGCCCGCGAGGTCTCCTTCCGGGTCATCGCCTCTCCGGCCGGGAACTACTTCGGCGGCGAACTCAAGCCGGTGTCGATCTGGATCTCCCGTGAGTACGCGCGCGCAGGGCGTGGCGGAACCGGTGCGGCCAAGTGCGGTGGAAACTACGCCGCTTCGCTGATTGCCCAGATGGAAGCCGAGGAGAACGGCTGCAAGCAGGTCCTCTTCCTGGACCACTTCAACGACGACGCCGTCGAGGAACTCGGGGGCATGAACGTCTTCTTCGTCATGAAGGACGGCTCACTCGCCACTCCCGCACTCACCGGAACCATCCTTGAAGGCGTGACCCGTTCTTCCGTCATCCAGGTGGCGAAGGACATGGGCCGCGAGGTTTCCGAGCGCACGATCACGCTCGCAGAATGGCGCGAGGGTGTGGCTTCCGGCGACATCGCCGAGGTCTTCGCTTGCGGAACCGCGGCCGTCATCACCCCGATCGGCGTGCTCAAGGACAAGACCGAGTTCATCGGCTCCGAGGACGCCAAGGCGGGCGAAACCACCATGGCCATCCGCCGGCAGTTGCTCGGCATCCAGACCGGAACAGTCGAGGACAAGCACGGCTGGCTCACCCGCCTGGCATAAGGTTCAGCAGAGCGCCCGACGGCGGCCTCCCACTTTGGTGGGCGGGTCGCCGTCGCCGTTTAACCAGCGAGCGGGGTGTGACCGGGGCCGGCTTGCTGGATCCGCGCTCCGATGAGGGCTTCCATCTTGGCCTGCAAATACTGCTGGCCCGCCGCGGACGGGTGATCGCCGTCGGGACCAATGAGGTCTGCGGCATCGTCCATGATCCAGCCGAGGTCGATCGGATCAACGAAGTCGGCGCCGGCGTTCAGGGCAGCGGCTTTGTCCTGGTCGCGGATATCGAGCCTTTCCGCTTCGGGCGTGCTCGTGTACGACGGCGGCCCGACCACCAGGATGTCGGCTTGGGGAGCGCGGGACTTGACTGAGGCGAACGCCCGGGCGGCCGCAGCCTCGGTTTCTCCCGGGGCGGTGCCCATGTCGTTTTCCGAACCAAAGAACAACACCAAGCGGGTCTCGTCGGTTACCGCCGTGTCCACTTGGGAACCGAAGGTCGACCCGTTCCCGCCAACGCTGACATAGCCGCTGCCGTCATGCGCGGCATTGACGATGGTCGCTTGGAACTGTTGAAAACCGGGATCGTTCTCCACCAGATTGGGCCAGGCCTCGGCAGGGGAGGTCCCGTGGCCCGTGCTGAGGGAGTCTCCGATGATCACCACGGTGGCCTGGGCCGCCGCCGACCGGGGCCCAGTGTCGGAGGAACAAGCGCTGAGGAATGCGAGGACCGAAAAGCAGACGGTGGCGATCGCCGTCGTCGTCCGCAGAAGTTCCCGTCGTCGTGTGTGACTCCGCAACAATTCAACTCCTCCTTCGCAACTGTCCGCCTGTATCCGTCCCAGTGCTTTGGCTCCATGGTACGTCGTGTGCCGTGCCTGCCTCTTGGCTCCTGCCTCTTCGAACAGGGCTTCCCGGCTCCGGCCGCTTGGCTTGTGCCAAGATGGAGAAGTGAATCCGGTCAAAGACGCCTCTTTCCAGACCAGCAGCCCGCTCACCCGTTCGCTGCTCGCGCCCAATCCGGGTCCGATGAGCCTCGAAGGCACCAACTCGTACGTCATCGCCGCCCCGGATGCTGCCGGGGTTGTCGTCGTCGATCCCGGGCCGCTCGACGAATCGCACCTCGCGGCCTTGGCCGCCACGGGAACTGTGGAGCTTGTTCTCATCACCCATCGCCACAAGGACCATACGGAGGCCTCCGCGCGCTTCCACGAACTCACCGGCGCGCCCGTCCGTGCAGCGGATCCTGCGCACTGCCACGGCGGCGAACCGTTGCGGGGCGGCGAGGTCATCGAGGCTGCAGGCGTTCAGATCCGGGTGCTCGCCACGCCGGGCCATACGTCGGATTCGGTCTGCTTCCACCTTCCAGGTGACGGACCGGAAGGATCGGTACTGACGGGCGATACCATCCTCGGACGCGGAACGACCGTCCTGGACTATCCCGACGGAAGGCTGGGGGACTACCTTTCCAGCCTCGACACCCTCGAAAGCCTTGGTCCTGCAACGCTATTGCCCGCGCATGGACCAGTTCTGCCGGCCGTCGACGCCGTGTGCCGCGAGTACCGGGCCCACAGGGAGATGCGGCTGGACCAGATCCGCGAAGCGCTGGGGCGGCTCGGTGCCCAAGCAGAGGTCCAGGCCGTCACCGATGCGGTGTATCCCGACGTCGATCCTTCCGTGCGGTGGGCAGCTGAAACCTCGGTGGCGGCGCAATTGGACTATCTGCGCGGCTAGCGGACACCTCCCGCAGCGCGCGTTGTCGCCGTCTGCGGACGGTACGCTAGAACCCATGCGTATCGCCCGGTTTGTTGTTGATTCTGATCCCGTCTACGGCGTCGTCGAAGGTGAGCCCGGCAGTGAAGTCATCACTGTCATCCACGGCGACCCCTTCTTCAACGGCGTCGAGCGGACCTCGGTCCGCCACAAGCTGGAAGACGTGCGCCTGCTGGCACCGATCATTCCGCGCAGCAAGGTCATCGGCGTAGGACGGAACTTTGCCGAGCATGCCCGGGAACTCGGCAATGAGGTCCCGCAGCACCCGCTGCTGTTCCTGAAGCCGAACACCGCGGTCGTCGGCCCCAACGATCCCATCGTGTTGCCCGAGTTCTCGGAGGAAGTCTCCTTCGAGGCGGAACTCTGCGTTGTCATTGGCCGCATTTGCAAGGATGTGCCCGAAGACCGGGTGGACGACGTCATTTTCGGCTACACCTGCGGAAACGACCTCACGGCCCGTGACGTTCAGAAGACGGACCTGCAATGGGCACGGGCCAAAGGCTTCGACACCTCCGCGCCGCTTGGCCCGTGGATCGAGACCGAACTCGACCCCGAGGACCTGGCCATCAAGGGCTGGCTCAACGGTGAACTCCGCCAGGACGGCAGCACGAACCAGATGATCCGCAGCGTGCGGGAACTCGTGTCGATCGTTTCGCAGGCTTTCACCTTGCTTCCGGGTGATGTCATCATGACCGGGACTCCTGCCGGCGTTGGCCTGGTCCAGGAGGGCGACCGCTACGAGATCGAGATCGAAGGCATCGGCCGCTTGTCCAACCCGGTAGTCCGCCGATAGAGGTTTGGCGGTCCGCCCGCGAGCGGCTTTCTGCCCGGCGGCCCTGGGCTTTCCGCCGGGCGGCACGGGGTAAAGTTGGAACCATTATGACTACTGTTGCTGCGTCGAACTTTGCCGCCATTCCTGCCGTGAACGCCGAAACCCCGGTCCGCGTCCGGTTCTGCCCCTCACCCACGGGAACTCCGCACGTCGGGTTGATCCGTACGGCCCTCTTCAACTGGGCCTACGCGCGGCACACCGGCGGCAAGCTGATTTTCCGGATCGAGGACACCGACTCGGCCCGCGACAGCGAGGAAAGCTACCACCAACTGCTTGACGCGTTGAAGTGGCTCGGCATCGACTGGGACGAGGGCGTTGAAGTGGGCGGCCCGCACGAACCGTACCGTCAGTCGCAGCGCAGCGACATGTACCAGGACGTCATCGCCAAGCTCAAGGCCGGGGGGCACATCTACGAGTCGTACTCCACCCCCGAGGAGATCGAATCTCGGCACCGCGCCGCCGGCCGCGATCCGAAGCTCGGTTACGACGGCTTTGACCGCCACGTTACCGAGGAGCAGCTCGCCCAGTACAAGGCCGAGGGCCGCAATGCCGTGTTGCGCCTGCGCATGCCGGACGAAGACCTGACCTTCAACGACCTGGTGCGCGGGGAGATCACGTTCAAGGCGGGCTCCGTGCCCGACTTTGCAGTGGTTCGTGCCAACGGAGCCCCGCTGTACACGCTGGTGAACCCTGTTGATGACGCACTCATGGGTATAACTCACGTCCTGCGTGGCGAAGACCTGCTCAGCTCCACTCCGCGGCAGATCGCCCTGTACCGTGCGCTCTACGCCATCGGCGTGGCCGAGTACATGCCCGAGTTCGGCCACCTTCCCTACGTCATGGGCCAGGGCAACAAGAAGCTTTCCAAGCGTGATCCGGAATCCAGCCTCTTCCTGCACCGTGAACGGGGCTTCATCCGCGAAGGGTTGCTCAACTACCTGTCCCTTCTGGGCTGGTCCCTGAGCGCCGACGAGGACATCTTCACCGTGGAGCAGCTCGTGGCCAACTTCGACATCCACGACGTCCTGGGCAACCCGGCGCGCTTCGATATCAAGAAGGCCGAAGCCATCAACGGAACGCATGTGCGCATGCTTGCTCCCGAAGACTTCCGCGAGCGGCTCGTGCCGTACCTGCGTGCCGCCGGCTTTGTGGGGGAGATCCTGACTCCCCGCCAGGAAGAGATCCTTGCCGAGGCAGCACCCCTGATCCAGGAACGGATCACCCTGCTGGGCGAGGCTCCCGAGATGCTCGCCTTCCTGTTCAAGAACGACGATGCGATCGACGTCGCCGACGACGCCCGCAAGGGTCTCCCCGAGAACCTGGGCGAGGTGCTGGACGCCGCGTTGGCTGCATTGGAACCCCTCGCCGACTGGACAGCAGAAAGCATCCAGGCAGCGCTCAAGCAGGCCTTGGTGGAGGACCTAGGCATCAAGCCGCGCCTCGCGTTCGGCCCCGTGCGCACGGCAATCTCGGGGCGCCGCATCTCGCCGCCGCTGTTCGAATCCATGGTCATCCTGGGCAAGGATTCCTCGCTCACCCGCTTGCGCGCATTTCGCGGCTAGTTCAGGCACTCCGTGATCAACGCGCTTCATGAGTCATTCGGCACGGTCCGGGGTGTCCTGTTCGACATCGACGACACCCTGGTGGACCTTGAGTACGCCATGACCACGGCCCTGCGTGACGTGAGCGAACACCTCCTGCCCGGCCTGGACCAGGCCGGGTGGGAGAAGTTCGGACGGATCTTCACGCACGAAACCACGCATTTCTATGACCGGTACCTCGCCGGTGAATTGACGTTCAACGAACAGCGCCTCCTGCGCGGCCGCGCGGCCCTGGGGCATTTCGGCGTGGAACTGGGAGGCGAGGACTCCCACACGTGGCTCAATGACTACTCGCGCCTGCAGCCCAGTTATGTCAGGGCCTTCAGCGATGTCCTGCCCGTCCTCGATGCACTGGACGCCGCGGGCATCCCCTATGGCGCCGTAAGCAACAACGTCCATGACTACCAGCGGGTCAAGCTCGACAGTGCGGGACTCGCCCGGGTCTCCGTCCTGGTTGGAACTGACACTGTAGGCGTGCCCAAGCCGGACCCCGCCATTTACCTGGAAGGGGTCCGTCGCTTGGGCACCACCCCGGCCGAGACCCTTTTTGTAGGAGACAACCGCCTTCTCGACGCCGACGGCGCCACGGCCGCCGGATTGCTGGGCATCTGGCTGAACCGCACCGGCGAGCCCGCCTCCGACTTTTCCGGCCGGGAAATAGACTCCTTGACCCGGCTGCTCGCCTGAGGCTTCCGCAGCTACGCGCCCAGCCGGAACTTCCGCAGGAAGACGAACGTTCCGACCGAACCTGCTCCCAGGACGCCCACCAGTCCGAGCGCCGTGCCGGTGTCAGACTTTTCGGCCATGCTCGACGGCGATACCGCCGCAGCTCCCTGATGCAGTTCCGCTGTGCCCGCCGCGATTCGCGCATTTCCGTCCGCGAGTTTGTCGGCACCGGTGGACAATTGGGCCGAGCCCGCGGCCAGTTTGGCATTTCCATCGGACAACTTGGAGGCGCCCGCTGCCAACGCGGTGGAACCGTCCAGGAGACCGGGGGAGGCCGGATCAGCAGGGCTCCCCTTGATTCCCGTCATCAACGAATCCGTGCCCGCAGCCAGACGGGACGTCCCGTCCGTCATGCTGGCCGTCGCCTTGAGGAGCCCCGGATGCTCAGGGTCGCCGGGGACGCCATCCATTCCCACGCGGATCTTTGCGGTTCCATCGGCGAGCATTTGGGTTCCCAGAACCACGCCCGGGGACGCTGGATCCTGGCTGTTGAGCTTCTGGGCGAGAGTGGCGAAACCCGCCGTCAGCTTGCCGGTCCCCGCAGCGAGCTTCCCGGTGCCGTCGGCGAGCCGTCCGGTGCCGTCGTGCAGTTGCACCGCTCCGGCCGAAAGCTGGCCCGCTCCGGCCCGCAATTGCGAGGCTCCGGCGTCAAGGCGATGCGCGCCATCGTTGAGCGCATTGATCTGCGCTTTCAGAGCGGCCAGGGGCACCACGCCCTGGATCCCGTTGGCGGCGTCGGCGAGTTGCTGGAGGCCTTGGGCCAATGCGGCCGAGCCTGTTCCCTTGGTGGGATCGTCTCCGGCTCCCGGGTACCCTTTGAGCTGATCTGTGCCCGCCGCGAGCCTGGCCGCGCCCGCGTCGAGTTGGGCAGCACCGGCGTCGAGCTGGGCGGCTCCGTTGTTGAGCTGGTTCGCACCGTTGTTGAGTTGAGTGGCGCCGTCGCCGAGATTGTTTTCGGCGTTGCCGCCCGGCGTCGGAGTCAGCGCCGCGGAAAGCTGCACGGCACCGGCCGCGAGCTTCTGTGCGCCGTCGTCCACCTTGTAGACTCCCGGCGCAAGCTTGGCGTTGACGTCATTCTGGATTTTCGCGGCCCCGGTAGCGAGCTTGTCGGCTCCATCCTTCAACTGCTGGGCTCCCGGAGCCAGCTTGCCTTGGATTCCGTTTTGGACTTTTGACGCGCCATCCGCGAGCTTGGCCGCGCCGGTTCCGGCCTCCGCAGCTCCGCCCGCGAGCCGGGCCGCGCCGTCCTTGAGCTGGCCGGCGCCGGCGGATGCTTGACCTGCGCCGTCATTGAGCTGCGCCGATCCTGCCGCGATCTTCCCGATGACCAAGGTGTAGAAGGCGAAGAGCGCGATGAGCAGGAGGGCGAGCACGGCAATAGCGATTATCTGGGCACGGCTTCGTGTTCTGGTGGCAATTGCAGGGTGCGGTGTCATGGGCAATTCCTCTCGATGACTTCCTGACAGCGGCGCTGCTGTCAGGGATCCCCCCATGTGACGCAGCTAACAGGCGAATCGAGCTGCAGCTACGCCACGAAACAAGTGCATGGCATTGGTTACCGATTGGTAACTTACCGAGAGTAAACTTAAGATCCGGTTGATTGCAAGGGTTTTTCGTGCCGGGATCGACGTTGGCGGACCGCCGAGGGTGCGCGCCGGGCGGGCGAGGGCCTGCCGCTCGATTTGTGTGCATCGAAAGTCTCGGGTAAAGTAATTACTCGTGCTGAGGGGCGCGGAGCGAAGGTTTACGCCATCGAATCCAGCCTAAAAGTGCCAATGGGATATGGTGTAATTGGCAACACTACGGTTTCTGGTACCGTCATTCTAGGTTCGAGTCCTGGTATCCCAGCTCTGAATAATCCGCAGACTTATGCGGGAATTCGGAGTTTCAAAACGGTTCGCCGGTTTGAAACAATGTTGAATGTATGAAATACTCATTCAGCTTGAATGCCGGAAGCGGTATTCAAAAGTGTGGTAAATAGAAGTACAACTAGTTCGATAAAGTGCAAGGCCCCATCGTATAGCGGCCTAGTACGCCGCCCTCTCACGGCGGTAACGCGGGTTCGAATCCCGCTGGGGTCACAAAATGAATCCTCCGGAACCAACAGGTTCCGGGGGATTTTTCTTTGCCTCGGGTACGGGCCCGGAACCCTTGTTTGCCGTACCTTTCTCCCCATGTTTGCCGCCCGAAAGCCCCCAAATGTCGGGACTCGCCGTGTCGCAAGCGCTTTCCCTTCTCAAAAGCGGGGAGAACGGTATGGGAAGCCTCCCGGGAGAACAGCCACGCGCCTCCACGCCGTGACGGCCTCCAGGGGTCTGGGTCGCTTGGGCCGCCGTCCTGACCTTGTTTCCCGCACAAAAGCCCGGGAATGACGGGACTCGCCGTGTCGCAAGCGCTTTCCCATTCCAAAGAAGGTCAGGACAGCGCTCCGGCCGCTCAGGAGAACGGCCCCGCGCCTCCACGCCGTGATGGCGCCCTCCAGGGAGGTCTAGGTCGCTTGGGGCCGTACCTTTCTCCCCATGTTTGCCGCCCGAAAGCCCCCAAATGTCGGGACTCGCCGTGTCGCAAGCGCTTTCCCATTCCAAAAGAGGGGAGAACGGTACGGGAAGCCGCTAGGCGCTGTCTTTCTGAAGGGCCTCTGTGGCGTCCCTGACTTTGATGAGCGTGCGCAGGTTCCGGGTGGTTGTGCTCGCCTTGTAGCGGGCCTTTGCGGAGAGCTTGCTGAAGGGGCTGTCCAAGGTGCCTCCCGCCGGGGCGAGCCACGCAGAGGCCTCGGGGGCAAGCCGGACTTGCTCGACGCCGCCGTGCCCCGGGGCGCCGAGGGCCGTGCCGGCGTCGAACAGTTCGTCCAACATGGCCGTGTCGGAGGCGAGGGTGATGTAGCTGTGCGTGGTTTTGTCATCGGCCGGATAAGGGCAAGCTTCTACCAGTTGGGCAACCCGCTCCGCGCTCAGCACCACCACCCAGGCGTCATAGCCAAATGCTTCCCTCAAGCACTTTTCGCACTGCTCCTTGACTCCCGCCGCGTCGAGCTCGCTCCGGAGCACCACGTTGCCACTGGCCAGCAGGGTCTTGACGTCAGTGAAGGGGTACGCCTTGAGGGCTGCTTTGAGGTCGGCCATCTTGATGTTGATCCCGCCCACGTTGATCCCGCGCAGGAACACGGCAAAGCTGTTCATGCGCCTACCCTACCTGCGCCCATCAATAGGAAGGCGCCCATGGGCATAGAGGGGAGAAGCGCTTAGTCGTTGTTTTTGCGCAGCGCTTCGGTCAGTACCCGGGCGGCGTTGCAGACGACTTCGGCGTGGAGGCGTCCCGGCTGGCGGGTCAGGCGCTCGATTGGGCCAGAGATGGACACCGCAGCAATGACCCGACCTGAAGGCCCGCGCACGGGTGCGGAAACCGAGGCAACCCCGGGCTCGCGTTCGCCGAGGCTCTGGGCCCAGCCCCGGCGTCGTACTCCTGCCAGGACGGTCGGCGTGAACCGGGCGTTCTGGAGTCCGTCCAGGAGGCGGTCGTGGTCTTCCCAAGCCAGCAGGATCTGGGCGGCGGAGCCGGCCTTCATGGAAAGCTGGGTGCCCACGGGAATGGTGTCGCGCAGGCCGATGGGGCGTTCAGCCGAGGCGACGCAGACACGCCAGTCGCCCTGGCGCCGGAAGATTTGAGCGCTCTCTCCGGTGGCGTCGCGCAACTGGATCAAGACCGGGCCTGCAGAAGCGATGAGCCGGTCTTCGCCGGCCGCCGAAGCAAGCTCCACGAGGCGGCTGCCGAGGACAAAACGGCCTTGGATGTCACGGCTCACAAGGCGGTGGTGGACGAGCGCCAGCGCCAGCCGGTGCACGGTGGGGCGGGCCAGCCCTGTTGCTGCCACAAGTTGGGCCAAGGTGGTTGGCCCCGCCTCAAGCGCGTCGAGCACCTGGGCCGCTTTATCGATGACGCCGACTCCACTAGAATTGTCCATGTAATGATATTGCCGTCTCAATATCTGAGATGCAAGTTGTTTCGCTGGCGAAGTTCGGATCGCTGATGTTCAGTGGAAGTAATCAAGCCAACCGCAGTGAAGGGAGCAGGCCGTGGGAAAAACACTGGCCGAGAAAGTTTGGGATGCGCACGTGGTGCGCAAGGGCGAAGGCGAAGGAGCCAACGCCCAGCCCGATCTTCTGTTCATCGACCTGCACCTCGTGCATGAGGTGACCTCACCGCAGGCCTTTGAGGGTTTGCGCCTGGCCGGACGCACCCTGCGCCGCCCCGACCTCACCATCGCCACGGAAGACCACAACACGCCGACCCTGGACATCGACAAGCCGATCGCGGATCTGACCAGCCGCACGCAGATCCAGACCCTGCGCAACAACTGCAAGGAGTTCGGAGTCCGCCTGCACTCGCTCGGCGACGCCGAACAAGGCATTGTGCACGTCGTCGGCCCGCAGCTGGGCCTCACCCAGCCCGGCATGACGGTAGTCTGCGGCGATTCCCACACCTCGACCCACGGCGCCTTCGGGGCGCTCGCCATGGGCATCGGCACCTCCGAGGTGGAACATGTCATGGCCACCCAGACATTGTCCCTCAAGCCATTCAAGACCATGGCCATCAACGTTGAAGGCACCCTGCGCCCCGGCGTCTCGGCGAAGGACATCATCCTCGCAGTCATCGCCAAGATCGGCACAGGCGGCGGCCAGGGCTACGTGCTCGAGTACCGTGGCTCGGCCATCCGGGCGCTCTCCATGGATGCCCGCATGACCATCTGCAACATGTCCATCGAAGCTGGAGCCCGCGCTGGCTTGGTAGCTCCGGACCAGACGACCTACGACTACATGTACGGCCGCCCGCACGCCCCGCAGGGCGAGGAGTGGGATGCCGCCGTCGAATACTGGAACACGCTGCACACCGACGACGACGCCGCTTTCGATGTCGAGGTGGACCTCGACGCCGATACCTTGGAGCCGTTCGTGACCTGGGGGACCAACCCGGGACAGGGCGTTTCGCTCAACGAGGCCGTGCCGTTCCCCGGCGACTTCGGCGACGAGAACGCCAAGCTGGCGGCCGAGCGCGCGCTGCAGTACATGGGCCTCGAAGCCGGCACGCCCATGAAGGACATCCGGGTGGACACGGTCTTCCTCGGATCCTGCACCAACTCCCGCATCGAGGACCTCCGGGCCGCCGCCGATGTCATCCGCGGTCGGGAAAAGGACCCGAAGGTCCGGATGCTCGTGGTTCCCGGCTCGGCACGCGTCCGCCTTGAGGCCGAAGCAGAGGGCCTGGACAAGGTGTTCAAGGAATTCGGCGCTGAATGGCGCTTTGCCGGCTGCTCCATGTGCCTGGGCATGAATCCGGACCAGCTGGAACCGGGGGAGCGCTGCGCATCCACCTCGAACCGCAACTTCGAGGGCCGCCAGGGCAAGGGCGGCCGCACGCACTTGGTTTCGCCGGTGGTAGCTGCAGCCACGGCAGTACGCGGGACGCTGAGCTCGCCGTCGGACCTCGAGCCCGCCTCGGTGTCCGCATCCACCACCACCGACGCTGCCTAGGAGGATCCCCATGGAAAAGTTCACCACCCACACCGGCATCGGTGTCCCGCTGCGCCAGAGCAATGTGGACACGGACCAGATCATCCCGGCGGTCTACCTGAAGCGGATCACCCGTACCGGTTTCGAAGACGCCCTGTTCTCCGCGTGGCGCAAGGACCCGTCCTTCATCCTGAACCAGGAACCCTTCAACGCCGGCTCCGTGCTTGTGGCGGGACCCGATTTCGGCACCGGTTCATCCCGCGAGCACGCAGTCTGGGCACTGAAGGACTATGGGTTCAAAGCCGTGCTCTCGTCCCGGTTCGCGGATATTTTCCGCGGCAACTCGGGAAAGCAAGGGCTCCTGGCGGCCGAGCTTGCCCAGGATGACATCGAGCTCATCTGGAAAGTGCTCGAAAACGCGCCCGGCACCGAAGTCAAGGTGGACCTCGTGTCCAAGACCGTCGAGTGCGGAAACGTCGTGGCACCTTTCGAAATCGATGACTACACCCGGTGGCGCCTCCTCGAGGGCCTGGATGACATCGGGCTGACGCTCCAGCACGAGGACGACATCACGGCCTACGAGGCCACGAGGCCTTCCTTCAAGCCGAAAACCCTGCCGGCGCGCACCCAGTAGAGCGGCGGCCTGCCTGGCTTCGGCACCTTGAAAGGACCGGCGCACCCGAAGGAACGGGTGCGCCGGTCCTTTTCGTGTGCGTGACTCTCCGGTTCGCCGGGCACGAACGCGGGGTCACTTACGGCCCATGCCGGGCGGCAACATGGGCCGTAAGTGACCCCGCGTCGCGGAAAGGCCAGCCAGCCCTCGTCGTCCCCTTCAGCACCAGCAAACCAGCCTTCGCCACGCCCCGCCATTTCGAATCGGTAACGTCAGCTTTTATGCTTAGCTGGAGCCTTCGTAAGTGTGGGGGCGTCAACTCGTGAGGAAACCGGTATAGATGAGTAGTGTTCTGACAATCCGCGGCGGCGTCCCTTTGACCGGCCGCGTCACCGTCAGAGGTGCCAAGAACCTTGTTCCCAAGGCCATGGTGGCTTCCCTCCTCGGCAACGAACCTTCGGTGCTGAGGAACGTCCCGGAAATCAAGGACGTGGAGGTCGTCACCAGCCTGTTGCAGCTCCACGGCGTGACTGTTCAGAAGGATCCCGTCACGGGTGATCTCACCCTGAACCCCAAGAACGCGAAGACGGCGTCCAGTACCGCAATCGACGCCCATGCCGGGGACTCCCGCATCCCGATCCTGCTGTGTGGCCCGTTGATCCATGCCATCGGCGAAGCATTCATCCCCGATCTCGGCGGCTGCAAGATCGGCGACCGGCCAATCGATTACCACTTGAACGTGCTCCGCCAGTTTGGCGCCGTCGTCGAAAAGCGCCCGGGCGGCATCCACATTTCCGCCCCCAAGGGTCTCCACGGCGCCAAGATCTCACTCCCGTACCCGTCGGTTGGAGCAACGGAACAAGTCCTGCTGAGCGCCACGCGCGCCGAGGGCATCACCGAACTCAGCGGCGCCGCCACTGAACCGGAAATCATCGACCTCATCGCTGTGCTGCAGAAGATGGGTGCCATCATCAGCGTTCAGACCGATCGAACCATCCGGATCGAAGGTGTTCGTGACCTGGGTGGCTACGACCACCGCGCACTGGCAGACCGCAATGAGTCGGCGTCGTGGGCGTCCGCTGCCCTGGTGACCCGCGGAGACATCTTCGTGGAGGGTGCTTCCCAGCGGGACATGATGACTTTCCTCAACACCTACCGCAAAGTGGGCGGCGGCATGGATATCCGCGAGGACGGCATCCGTTTCTACCACCCAGGCGGAAAGCTGAGCCCGCTCGTCCTTGAAACGGATGTGCACCCGGGCTTCATGACCGATTGGCAACAGCCCCTTGTGGTCGCCTTGACCCAGGCTGAAGGCGTATCGATTGTGCACGAAACCGTATACGAAAACCGCTTCGGCTTCACCGATGCCCTGACCCGCATGGGCGCAACCATCCAGGTCCACCGCGAATGCCTTGGGAGTGTGCCATGCCGCTTCGGCCAGCGCAATTTCCTGCATTCCGCCGTCGTCTCAGGACCCACTCCGCTGAGAGGCACCGACATCGACATTCCCGACCTCCGTGGTGGATTCAGCCACCTTATTGCGGCGCTCGCCGCGACCGGCACGTCCAGGGTGACCGGGATTGACATCATCAACCGCGGCTACGAGCGCTTCACTGAAAAGCTCGCCGGGCTGGGCGCCGATTTCGACCTCACCGAATCCAAGTAACGGGGGACACCTTGAAGGAATCGGCCCAGAGCCGTGCCATGTTCGCTGTTCTTGCGGGAGTTGCGCGACCGCTCATGAACATCCTCATGGCAAAGAAGTGGGAAGGGACCGAAAGGCTCCCCGCGGGTGGCTTCATCGCCGCCCCGAACCACTGCACCGAGATCGACCCCATCGTCGTGGGGCACATGCTCTACAACATGAAGCGTCCACCGCATTTCCTCGCGAAAGCGGGCCTCTTCAAGGCCCCCGTCCTGGGAAGCCTGTTGCGCGCCACTAACCAGATTCCCGTGGAGCGCTCGACGACGGGGGCGAACCGCTCGTTGCAAGCCGCCCAGGAAGTGGTGGATGCCGGCGGCGCCATCATCATCTATCCGGAGGGCACCCTGACGCGCGATCCGGATTTGTGGCCGATGAAGGGCCACACCGGCGCCGCACGCCTGGCAATCCAGACCGGGGCCCCCGTGGTTCCCATTGCCCATTGGGGTGCCCACGAGGTGTTCCCCCGCTACGCCAAACGCCTGCATGTCTTCCCCCGTAAGACATCCCGCATCCTGGTAGGCGAGCCCGTGGACCTCAGCGCCTTCCAGGGCCGGCCACTGGACCGGGCCACCTTGGTCGAGGCTACGGACATCATCATGGGCGCAATCACGGAGCTACTTGCTACCTTGCGCGGGGAAGAACCGCCCGAGGAACGCTGGGACCCAGCCGCCCACAACCAGTCGAAGCACGGTCGCTTCCAAGCGACTGAAGGAACGCCGGGCACCGATGGCACGGACGGACAGAAGTGACCTCAGGGGAAGAACTCATAGCTGACACAGGTGTTGTCGCCGTGCTTGGCGCTGGATCTTGGGGGACGACATTCGCAAAGGTCCTGGCTGATGCTGCAATTGCCACCGATGCGGAGCGCATCATCCGCATTTGGGGCCGGCGGGACGAAGTGGTTGCCCAGATCAATGCCGAGCACCGTAATGCCCAGTACTTGAAGGACATAGCGCTGCCCGATTCCATCACGGCCTCAACAGATGTGGCCGAAGTCCTTTCGGGCGCCGGAATCGTCATTCTGGCCGTGCCGGCGCAGTCGCTTCGGCTTCAGCTACGCAAATGGAAGCCACTGGTGGCCCCTGGCGCCGTGGTCGTTTCCCTCATGAAGGGCCTTGAACTCGGTACGGATTCCCGCATGAGCCAGGTCATTTCCGAGGAACTCGACATTCCGCAGGAACGGGTCGCCGTTGTTTCGGGCCCCAACCTGGCAATGGAGATCGCGCGCCAGGAACCGACGGCGTCCGTGGTGGCCTGCAGCGACGAAGCTACGGCTGCATCTTTTGCGCTCTACTGCACGGCACCGTACTTCCGCCCCTACACGAGCAACGACGTGGTCGGCGTCGAAATCGGGGGGATCGTGAAAAACGTGATCGCCCTTGCCGTCGGCATCTGCGAAGGCAAGCAAATGGGCGACAACACCAAGGCCTCGGTGATCACGCGCGGGCTCGCCGAAACCTCCCGGCTGGCCCTTGCCCTGGGTGGCGAAGCGCGCACGATGGCGGGTCTTGCCGGACTGGGGGACCTCGTGGCTACCTGCTCTTCGCCCTTGTCCCGGAACCACACGGCGGGGCGATTGCTCGGCGAAGGTTTGACCCTGGATCAGGTCACCGAGCGCATGACGCAGACGGCGGAAGGCATCAAATCCGGGTACGCTGTCTACGAACTGGCCGGAAAACTCGGTGTCGACATGCCGATTACCGCGGCGGTTGTAGCCGTCCTCGAAGGCAAACTGTCCGTTGATGAACTTGGGCCCAGGCTCCTGGCCCGCTCCCTGAAGTCCGAAGGCGATTACTGACTGTGACCGAAGAACCCCTGTCTGCCGGAACTGCCGAGTCCCCTGGACCTGCCGGAACTGCCGAGTCCGCGAAGCCGGCCGAACATCGGCGGCCCCGCGTCGCCGTGCTCTTCGGCGGCCGGTCGAGCGAGCACGCCGTCAGCTGTGTGACTGCGGCCGGCGTCATGGGCGCCATCGACAAGAGCAAGTACGACGTCGTCCCCATCGGGATAGCCAAGTCGGGGCAGTGGGTGATTCCCTCCGCTGACATCAGCCAGTGGTCGCTGAGCGCCTCGGCCTTGCCTGAGGTCCTGCCTTCGGGAAAGACCGTAACCCTCGCTGAAGTGGGCGGAGCCCACCAATTGATCGTCACGGCACCGAATGCGGTGCCCGAGGAACTGGGCTCCGTGGATGTCGTGTTTCCGCTCCTCCACGGCCCTTGGGGCGAAGACGGCACTATCCAGGGTCTCTTGGAGCTGTCCGACACCCGCTACGTCGGAGCCGGAGTCCTCGCATCCGCCGTCGGCATGGACAAGCATTTCATGAAGGTCGTTTTCGAGGCCGCCGGACTTACGGTGGGACCGTATATCGCCGTCACTGACCGTGAATGGATCAACGACGCCGAAGCCGTGCGCAAGCGCGTGGACCGCCTCGGGTTCCCGGTCTTCGTGAAGCCGGCCCGCGCCGGTTCCTCGATGGGAATTTCCAAAGTGGACTCGATGGATGATTTGGACGCCGCCATCGAAGAAGCACGGCGGCACGACCTCAAGCTGGTGATCGAGGCCGGGATTGTTGGCCGCGAAATCGAGTGCGCCGTCCTCGAAGGACGGGGTACTGCGGCCCCGCGGACCTCCATGCCGGGGGAAATCGCCGTCGCTCCGGGCGATCACGAGTTCTACGACTTCAATGCCAAATATGTGGAGGACGGCGCGGCAGCCCTTAGCTGCCCGGCCGATATTCCGGATGAGGCCATTGCCCGCGTCCGCGAGCTCGCTGCGGCTGCGTTCGATGCCGTGGGCGCCGAAGGCCTCAGCCGCGTGGACTTTTTCTACACTCCGGACGGCGAACTCATCATCAACGAGATCAACACCATGCCCGGGTTCACCCCGAAGAGCATGTACCCGCAAATGTGGGCGGCTTCAGGCTTGGGCTATGCCGAGTTGATCGACGAACTCATCTACCTGGCGCTCAACCGGAAAACCGGCCTGCGCTGAGAGCTGATACCAGCCTGCGCTGATACAGACTGGGCTGACAACCGGCCTGGCTGCTGGGTTTGCTACTTGCCCGGCGGGGTGCCCGTGGGCAGGTTCTGCAGGAGCTCCGGCTGACCGATGCACTTGCGAACGGCCTTGATTTTCGCCGCGGCAGGGGCCAGATCCGCAAGGACCGTGGCGGAGCTGATCTTGTTCGGATCCATCAGGATTTCAGTGGCGGGCTCGCGCCCGTACGTGGTCAGGGTCCATACCGGGTTGCCTTCCTTGATGACCCAGTCGACGTCGTTGACGGTGACGCAACGGTCCGTGGTGGGTCCGGGCACGTTGACGCCGCAACGCAGGATCAACACCGACGGGTCGCCCCATGCCGCCGTGGCCTGGCTGTTGGTCTTCCGCAGGGCGGCGTCTCCGATGGTGTCCGGGAGCGACACCATCATGGGTGCACAAGCAGCATTAGCGGCATCAGCCGCGGGCTTGACGTCGACGACGGGAGAGCAGGCTGCAAGGGCAAGGACCGAAACCGCCGCGGCTGTCAAGGAACAGAGGACGCGGACGTACACAGCGGCTTTCGTTTGTTGCATTGATCAAGCCTATCGCGGCTGCGGCAAGCCCCTGGCGCCAAGGGACAGCCCTTTGCTGTCGGCGGTTCGCGATAGCGTAGAGCTGTGTCCATAGAACAACTGACTGTCGGCGAGCTCTCCGAGGGCGAGCTCCTCGCGCGCATCTTTCCGCGCCTGAACCACAGCAGCAGTGTGCTGCTCGGGCCGGGGGACGACGCCGCCGTCGTCGCCGCTCCGGATGGACGGACCCTTATTTCCATCGACACCCAGACCCAGGACCAGGACTTCCGCCTGGACTGGAACAACGGATACCGGACTACGGGCTACGACGTCGGCTGGAAATCGGCCGCGCAGAATCTCAGCGACATCAACGCGATGGGTGGTACCGCAGTGTCACTCGTGGTCAGCTTGACCATGCCGCCCGGCACTGCGGTGCAGTGGGTTGAGGACTTCGCGGATGGCCTGACGGCCGGCATCGTCGGTTTGGGGGCTGCCGAGTGTTCGGTTGCCGGGGGAGACCTCGGCCGTGGCCGTGAAATCGCGGTGACCGTCGCCGTCGTCGGGACAATGCACGGACTCCCCGCTGTCTTGCGCTCCGGGGCCCGTCCGGGAGACATCCTGGCCCTCGCCGGAACTGTCGGACGCGCGGCAGCCGGCCTGGCCCTGCTCGAAAGCACCATACCCGTAGGCAAGCTGAGCGCTGCCCAGCGCGCACTCATGGACAGCCAGTGCCGGCCGCAGCCGCCCCTCGCCGCAGGACCGCAGGGTGCCAAGGCAGGAGCAACCGCCATGATGGACGTCTCCGACGGTCTCTTGCGCGACGGCGTCCGCCTCGCCGAAGCCAGTGGCGTCGCACTCGACCTCGACCCCGTGGCGCTCAAGGCCCTCGCCGTTCCCTTGGAAGCCGCCTCGGCTCCTCTTGGCCTTGATCCGATGGACTGGATACTGGGGGGCGGAGAGGACCATGGCCTGCTGGCGACATTTCCAGCAAATGTTCAGCTACCTTCCGGCTTCACTGCGATAGGCTCGATTCAGGCCGTTGCCGAAGGACAGCACAGCGGCGTCCGGATAGCGGGAATGCCCGCTGACACCGTGGGATGGGATCACTTTGCAGACTAAGATTGCCGCCAATACGCACGCCATGAAGCGGTGGCTGGGCAAAGCGGAGACGACGCTCGGGAACCACAGCGACCGTCTCAACGCCATCAACATCTTCCCGGTGGCAGATGGCGACACCGGCACCAACCTCTACCTCACCGTCCGCGCCGCTGCGGCAACGTTCGCCGATCGTTCGGCCGCGGATGAGCCGGTAAACGACGTCGGCGCCGTTCTGGCCTCGGCAGGACGGGCGGCCATGGAGCAGGCCCGGGGTAACTCCGGAACACTCTTCGCTGTCTTCTTGTGCGCATTGGCTGAGCCATTGGGCGGGCACACGCGCCTCAGTGCGCCCTTGCTCGCCGCCGCCCTCAACCGGGCCCAGATCCGGGCTTGGTCGGCCTTAAGCGAGCCGGTACCGGGCACCATGCTTTCCGTTCTCGAAGCCGCAGCCAGGGCAGCGGGCGATTGCGATACTGCGCACAACGGCGATGACAGCAACCAGGCGCTGGGGCTGGCCCTTGATGCCGCCGTCAATGCCGCGCTGGATGCAGTAGTGCGAACCGAGGACCAACTCGCTCCGCTACACGCCGCCCATGTGGTGGACGCGGGCGGGGTGGGCATGTTGTTGATCCTGGACTGCCTTCGTTCGGCTGTTCTCGGCGAAGAACTCCAGAATGAGCTCCTGGACGGGCTGCACGGCTACGATTTGCAGGATCCGCACATCCACGCCGGAATGCCCGACGACGACGGCGTCGAGGTCATGTGCACTATCAGCCTTTCACCGCTCGCCGCGGCCACGCTCCGCCAGCGCCTGGACGAACTCGGCGACTCCGTCATCATGAGCCAGGTGGGCAGCGCGAGCCCGGTGGGCAGCGCGAGCCAGGTGGGCAGCGCGTCGGGAGGCGCGTCGGGAGGCACCGACGCGCGGGACGACGATGACGATGACGATGACGACGCCGCGGAAGCCAGCTACCGCTGGCGCGTGCATGTCCACGTTCCGGAAGCTGAACCTGCCGTCGCCGTGATCCGCTCACTCGGTGACCCCACCGACATCTCCGTCAGCCAGCTCTCGATGCCGCGCGACCCAGGCCTTCCGGCAGGCCAGCACTTGCATGAATACTGAGCTCCACCTTCCCCTCGAGCGGAGGATCGGCAAACGCTCCGCGTCCGTCATCGGGAAGCACCTTGGCCTGGACACTGTCGGGGAGCTCCTGAACTATTTTCCCCGCCGTTACCTGAGCCGCGGGGAGCTGACGCCCATCAGCAAACTGCCGTTGGATGAAGAGGCCACCCTCATCGCCCGGGTCCTGTCCAATTCAACCCGGCAAATGCGTGCAAGGCGGGGATCGCTGACGGACGTCGTCGTCACGGACGAGGCCAGCGGCGAGCAGATCCCCGGAACCCTTAAAATCAGCTTCTTCAACGGCTTCCGTGCCCGCGCTGAGCTTCAGCCCGGGCGCCGCGTGATGTTCTCCGGCAAGGTCAGCCGCTACGGTGGATCCTTGGGCATGACCAACCCGGACTTCATGCTGCTCGACGAAGACCCGGAACTGGCCGGTTCCGTCGATCCGGAAAAGCTGGCGGCCATGCCCATTCCCGTGTATCCGGCCACGGCCAAGCTCACCAGTTGGTCCATCCACAAGGTCATCACCACGCTCCTGGACACCATCGATGTGGACAACATCGAGGATCCGCTCCCTGCCGAAATCGCGTCCCGGGAGAACTTCCTGGGGGTGGGGGAAGCGTACCGGCTGATCCATTCACCGGAAACGGCGGCAGACTGGCAGCGCGCCCGCGACCGGTTCCGCTACCAGGAAGCACTGGTTCTGCAGACCGCGCTGGCGCGCCGCCGGGCCCAGCTGGCTGCCGAAGAGGCCACCGCTCGCCGGCCAGTGCCCGGTGGCCTCCTTGCCGCCTTCGACCGGCAGTTGCCGTTCACGCTGACGGCCGGCCAGGCCGCGGTTGGAAAGACGCTCTCCCACGAGCTGGCACAGGACTCGCCGATGAACCGCCTGCTGCAGGGCGAAGTTGGTTCCGGAAAAACGATTGTGGCCCTGCGGGCCATGCTGCAAGTAGTGGATGCCGGCGGACAGGCGGCACTGCTTGCCCCCACGGAGGTTCTCGCGGCACAGCACTTCGATTCCATCCGGAGGACCCTGGGCCCGCTTGCCCGCGACGGTTTGTTCGGAGGCGCCGGGATGCTGGGCGGGGGCGGATTATTGGACAGTGACCCCCGGGGCGGCCCCGGTTCGGTCCAGGTCGCCTTGCTGACAGGCTCCATGCCGACGGCTGCCCGCAAGCAAGCCATGCTGGACGCGGCCTCTGGCAACGCAGGCATTGTGATCGGCACCCACGCGCTGCTCAGTGACAAGACCTCGTTCCAGGACCTCGGCCTGATCGTGGTGGACGAGCAGCATCGCTTTGGGGTGGAACAGCGCGACGCCCTGCGTGCCAAAGCCAACCGGCCGCCCCACCTGCTGGTGATGACCGCCACCCCGATTCCGCGCACCGTTGCCATGACAGTCTTCGGCGACCTGGAAACGTCGGTGCTGGACGAACTCCCTGCCGGCCGGGCGCCCATCTCCACCCACGTCGTCGGGCTCGCGGAAAACCCGGGCTGGGCGGGCCGGATCTGGAAACGCTCGCGGGAAGAGATCGACGCAGGCCACCAGGTGTACGTGGTATGTCCCAAGATCGGAGACGACGACGACGGCGACTTCAGCCCGGGCGAAGCGGAACCAAGCGACGCGGAACTTTCGGAGGAGGGCCCCGCGAGGGAGCTTGCTTCGGTGACCGCCGTCGTCGAATCGCTCAGCCAGGAGCCGGCCCTCCGCGGCGTGCGGGTGGAGCCGCTCCACGGACGGCAGGATCCGGCACTCAAGTCCGAAACCATGGCCTCGTTCACCGCCAACCAGACCCAGTTGCTGGTGTCCACCACGGTCATCGAGGTGGGGGTGGACGTCCATAACGCCACGCTGATGGTGATCCTTGATGCCGACCGCTTCGGCATTTCGCAGCTCCACCAGTTGCGCGGGAGGGTGGGCCGCGGCGGTCTTCCGGGCACATGCCTGCTGGTCACGACGCTCGAGCCCGGCCATCCAAGCCGCAGGCGCCTCGATGCTGTTGCGTCCACTACGGACGGGTTCGAACTTTCACAGGAAGACCTCAAGCTGCGCCGCGAAGGCGATATCCTGGGCGCCTCGCAATCCGGTGGGCGTTCGACGCTTAAGCTGTTGCGGGTCCTGGAGCATGAGGACGTGATCGCCCGCGCCCGCACCGACGCCCAGAGGCTCGTCGCGGACGATCCCGGGTTGGCGGGCCAACAGGCCCTGGCCGCCGCGATTGACGAATACCTAAACCCCGAAAAGGAGGCGTTCCTTGAACGCGGCTAAGGAATCCGCACGTGTTGGCAGGCGTGTGTGTGCCGCCCCGGGAGGTGGCCGGTGAGCCGGGTCATTGCCGGCGTGGTCGGCGGCAATCCGCTGGTCAGCGTCCCGGGAATCGCAACGAGGCCCACGACGGACCGCGTCAAGGAGGCGTTGTTCTCGCGCCTTGAGGCCCTCGACGCGATCGACGATGCCCGGGTCTTGGATCTTTATGCGGGTTCGGGATCGCTCGGCATCGAAAGTGCCAGCCGGGGCGCAAGCTCGGCCGAACTCGTCGAATCCGACGCACGCGCCTCCGAGGTCTGCCAGCGAAACGCGGACATGGCCAACGAGGTGCTGGGACGCAGGATTGTCTCCGTCCGCCGTTCGAAAGTGGAGTCCTTCCTGGAACGCGCGGCGGATGACGTCCTCTGGGACCTGGTGTTCCTGGATCCGCCCTATCCTTTGGATGAGTCTTCCCTCAAGGCTGTCCTCGCCAAGCTCGCCTTCCACCTGGATGAAGGCGCGGTGGTCGTCGTCGAGCGTTCCTCACGGTCCCCGGAACCGGACTGGCCGGACACCCTCGAACGGTTTGCCGACAAGAAGTACGGCGAAACCAAGCTCTGGTTCGCCGAACCCGTCTAACGGATCCCTCGCCGGAGATCCGGCGCTAGCAGATAGCCGGCGCTAGCCCGATAGCCGGTCCAGCTCCACTCCGCTCAGGACCGCCGCGGGGTGCGGCCCGCGGGCGAGGAGTTCCGCCGTCCACTCGGCCGGCCACGGCCGCCGCGTCCCCACCAGGATGATGTTGCCGGGGTACCGGCCGGCGAACATGCCGGCCTCGGCGAAGGCCGCGACGTCGGGCATCGCCCGACGCATCGCCGCGGCCTGGCTGCGCACCAAGGTCAGGGCGGCCTCGTCTCCGACATTGACGATGAGCACCCCGTCGGGCCGGAGCCGCGCCGCGGCCTCTTCGTAGAACTCCTGGCAGGCAATATGGGCCGGAGCCTCGGGACCGGAGAAGATGTCCAGGATCACGACGTCGAACGTGAGTTCCGCCGGCAGCCCGGCGAGGGTTTCGCGTGCATCGCCGATATGCGTCTCCAAGCGGGTGCCGTCCGGCATGGGCAACTTCTGCAGCACGAAGTCGAGCAATTCACGTTCGAGTTCGACGGCGTGCTGTTCCGAACCGGGCCTCGTCGCCTCGATGTAGCGGGCCAGGGTCAAGGCCCCCGCGCCGAGATGCAGGGCAGTGATGGCTTGCCCGCCTGGCGCTAGCAGATCCACCACGTTGCCGATCCTGCGCAGGTACTCGTAGAAGATTTCCGCGGGATGCGCGAGATTGACGTGGGATTGCTCGGCGTCGCCAATGCGCATGATGTAGGCGCCGTCAATCAGCGTGTCGGCTTCGATCGCGGCATGTTGGCCGGTGGTCCGAAGGAAACGCCGACCCTCGTGATTCTGCCCGGTTGACACAGTCAGAGCTTGTCCCTCAAGGTGGCCAGCCTGGCGGCGGCTTCCTCCAGTACTTCGGTCTTTTTGCAAAACGCGAATCGGAGAAGGCTCCGCGTCCTCTCCGCGCCCTCCGGGTGGCAAAACACGGGAACAGGGATGGCGGCCACTCCAACGAGCCCCGGCAGCCTTCGCGCCAAGTCCACGGAATCGCTGATGCCGAGGGGCGCCGTGTCGACGTTGATGAAGTATGTTCCCTGCGGCGTGTAAACGCCGAAGCCGGCGGCCCGCAGTCCCTCGGCCAGGATGTCCCGTTTGTGCTGGAGAGTGGACGCAATGCCGGTGTAGAACTCATCAGGCAGGGCAAGGCCTACAGTGATCGCACTTTGGAATGGAGTGCCGGAACTGTAGCTGAGGAATTGTTTGACGGTGCGGATCGCCGCCACAAGGTGGGCCGGTCCACTGAGCCAGCCGATCTTCCAGCCCGTAAACGAGAACGTCTTGCCGGCCGAGGAAATCGAGACGGTTCGTTCGGCCGCTCCGGGGATGCTGGCGACCGGAACGTGCTGCACACCGAAGGTGAGGTGCTCGTAGACTTCATCGCTGAGGATCACGGCATCGTATTTCCGGGCGAGCTCGACGACGCGTTCGAGCACCTCGCGCGGGAAGACCGCGCCCGTGGGATTGTGCGGGTTGTTGAGGAGCACAACCTTGGTGCGCTCACTGAATGCCGACTCCATGGCATCCACGTCAGGGAGGAAGTCCGGTGCCAACAGGGGAGCGGTCACATGCTTGGCGCCGGCAAGTCCGATGATGGCTCCGTAGGAGTCATAGAAGGGCTCGAAGGTCAGCACCTCGTCGCCGGGTTCGATGAATGCGAGCAATGAGGCCGCGATGGCTTCAGTGGCCCCGGTGGTCACAATGACCTCGGTCTGCGGGTCCGGGGTCAGTCCGTAGAAGCGTTCCTGGTGTGTGGCAATGGCTTCGCGGAGTTCAGGGATGCCTTTGCCCGGCGCGTACTGGTTGGCTCCCGCCGTAATGGCTGCCTGCGCGGCTGCCTTGATTTCTGCCGGCCCGTCCTCGTCCGGAAATCCCTGGCCCAGATTGATCGCGCCGGTGGATATTGCCAAGGTGGTCATCTCTTCGAAGATGGTCACTCCGAGGCTGCCGTCGGCCGAAAGCAGGTTTGCTCCGCTGGCGGCTCGTTGCCAAGGGGCAACGGACGTGTTCTCGCTGAGAGAGGCCGGGCTCGTCACTGTGGGGCTGCCTTCCTGGGGTGCTGGCTTCCGGCTCGTCCGGCCCGCCGTTTCAGCCATGGTAACGCCATAGTGCCTGCCGCCCGGGATGCGGTAGGTTCGAACCATGAGACGCGCAGTGTGCCCTGGCTCCTTCGACCCTATCCACAACGGACATCTGGAAGTCATCGCCAGGGCCGCCGGCCTGTTCGATGAAGTCGTCGTCGCGGTGTCCACCAACTACGCGAAGAAGTACCGCTTCAGCCTCGAAGAACGCATGGACATGGCCCGGCAGACCCTTGCTTCCTTGCGGGGCATCATCGTGGAGCCCATGGGCGAGGGACTGCTGGCCGAATACTGCAGGCACCGGGGAATTTCGGCGATCGTCAAGGGCCTGCGCTCGTCCTCGGATTTTGACTACGAACTTCCGATGGCCACCATGAACCGCCAATTGTCCGGCGTCGAGACCGTCTTTCTTCCGGCGGAGGCCCATTACCTGCATTTGTCCTCCACGCTCATCAAGGAAATCTTCCTCCTGGGCGGCGATGTCTCCGATTTCGTGCCTAAATCGGTGCTCAAGAGGCTCCTCGCTGGCGGGTCGGCGGCGGAGCAGTCCCGCAACGGGTAAGCTGGATCGGTACCTCGGGCAGAACGCGTTGTAATTGACCCGGTTTGAGTCAGCTCGCGCGTTCAGGCTAAGATGGTACGTCGGTCATATGTTCTACAGGAGTTCTCATTAAGCGAGATGCAAGTTCGCCTTTGACGCTGGACGTCAAGGACCTCGGACGTAGTCCAGGCAGCATGCGGACGCTCACGGAACATGTACCCGCGCCAAGTGACCTTGGCGTGGCACTCATTGGCGTTCAGGAAGGCTCGGATATCGAGCTCGACCTGAGGCTTGAGGCCGTACACGAAGGAATTCTGGTATCTGGAACCGTGTTCGCTGAAGTCAAGGGCGAATGCGGACGATGCCTGGATCCCCTTGCGTATGACCTTGAGGTCAATGTGCAAGAACTTTTCTTCTATGAGGGCGTCGAGCTTTCGGACGAAGAAGACGATGAAGAGCAACGTCGAGTCGAGCACGATCTAATCGATCTTGAACCGGTGTTGCGGGACGCGGTTGTAACCACGCTGCCGTTCCAGCCGGTGTGCCGGGAAGACTGCCAGGGCCTTTGCTCAATATGCGGAGTGCGTCTGGAAGGCGAGCCGGGGCACCACCACGAGGACCTGGATCCTCGCTGGGCTGCCCTAGCTGAACTGGCTAAGACCGACCGGCAAACTGATTAGTAAGTGTTGACTAAAAGAGAAATGAGATAGCCGTGGCTGTTCCCAAGCGGAAAATGTCTCGCGCAAATACACGCGCCCGCCGTGCCCAGTGGAAGGCAACTGCCCCCAACTTGGTCAAGACCATCGAAAACGGACAGGTTGTTTACAGCCTTCCGCACCAGGCAAAGGTCGTCACTGACTCTGCCGGGACTGCGCTGTTCCTTGAATACAAGGGCCGCAAGGTCGCTGACGTCTAAATCCGCCACAAGGCTGACAAAGGATGTCTTCAACTGAAGAGCTTCTGAAGCGTCTCGGTGTCTCCATTGACGCCGAGACGCTTCGTCTTGCTCTGACACATCGTTCATACGCGTATGAAAATGGCGGGATTCCCACCAATGAGCGCCTCGAATTCCTGGGCGACTCCATCCTGGGATTCTCGGTGACCGATTCGCTCTACCGCGACAACCCGGAACTGCCGGAGGGCGAACTCGCGAAGCGACGCTCCGCCGTCGTCAGCACCCGCGCCTTGGCGGGTATCGGCAGGGACCTGGGCATCGGCGAATTCATCTACCTCGGGCAGGGCGAAAGGCTCACCGACGGTAAGAACAAGTCTTCAATTCTTGCGGACACCATGGAAGCGCTCATCGGTGCCACGTATCTTTCCAACGACATTGAGACCGCGCGGCAGCTCGTCATGCGGCTCGTTGGTCCCTTGCTGAAGGACGCCGCAGCCCTCGGGGCCGGCACCGACTGGAAGACCAGCATGCAGGAGCTTGCCGCGAGCCGGCAGCTCGGGTCCATCTACTACGCTGTCGAAGGCTCCGGTCCGGACCACGCGCGCAGCTTTGAGGCAGTGCTCCAGATCGGGGGCACTGCTTACGGCAAAGGTACGGGCCACTCCAAAAAGGAAGCCGAGCAGGAAGCCGCCGCGGATGCGTGGCGCACCCTTAACAGCAAAGTCACACTGAACAGCAAGGTCACACTGAACAGCAGGGCCGACTCCCCGGCTGATCCTGCGCACAGCGCCTGACTCCACATGCCCGAACTGCCCGAAGTCGAAGTGGTCCGTCGCGGCCTGGCACGTTGGGTGCGCGGCCGGACCATTATGTCCGTGGAAGTCCTTGACCCCCGTTCCATCCGCCGCCACGCGTTGGGCGCGGAAGATTTCATCGGCAACCTTGAGAACTCCACGGTTCTGGATGTCGTCCGCCGGGGTAAGTTCTTGTGGATGCCCCTGCGGACCGAGGAACCCCGCGGGCCGGGCGGCACCGACCCGGGCCGCATCGGCGAGGCGATGCCCGCCGTCGCCCTGATGGCTCACCTGGGCATGAGTGGGCAGCTCCTTATGCAGGAGCCCTGGGTTCCCGATGAGAAGCACCTCAAAGTCCGTCTCCGCCTCAGCAGTTCCGACGGCATGCCCGGGGAGTTGCGGTTTGTTGACCAACGGATCTTCGGCGGACTGTTTGTGACGTCCCTCGTACCGACGTTCGACGGCGGTCCGGGCGGCCAGGGCGAGACGCCCCTTCCGGAAATTGCCGTGGAAGCCTCGCACATCGCCCGCGATCCGCTGGATCCGCACTTTTCCTTTGACGACTTCTACCGCAGGGTCAAAGCCCGGAAAACAGGGCTCAAGCGTGCCCTGTTGGATCAGGGTGTCATCTCCGGGATCGGCAACATCTACGCCGATGAAGCCCTCTGGCGGGCCAGGCTCCACTATGCCAGGCCGACAGACACCCTAAAGCGGGCCGATGCGCTAAGGGTGATCGACGCAGCGAAGGAAGTCATGACCGACGCCCTCGCCGCCGGCGGGACGAGCTTTGATTCGCTTTACGTCAATGTCAACGGAGCTTCGGGGTACTTTGCCCGGTCCTTGGATGCCTATGGCCGGGCGGGCGAGCCGTGCAGGCGTTGTTCCGCTGTTGGACTTCCGGGTGTGATCAAACGCGAGCAATTCATGAACCGCTCCTCGTACAGTTGCCCCATCTGCCAGCCGAAGCCGCGCAACGGCCGCTGGTAGCAGCCCGGAAACCCCGGACGGGCACGTAAAACAGGTAGTACTACGCTACTCAAGTCCTCCCGCCCGGTGACAGACTGCCGCCATGGAAGCCACGGCTGACGGGATCGCCGGACGCCACGGGTTAGGAGACGAGGGAACGGGCCGCCTGTGTACATCTCGATGGCTGACCGCACCGGCGGCAAAACGGCCCCCTCCACAGTAGGCGCGGAACTGCCGGCCGGTCCGGGGGTCGCTTTCCGGTTGTCGCCTGTCATCCTCTGGCTCGGAATCGTCAGCATGGCCACGGATATTTCCTCCGAGTCCGTCTCGGCCATCCTCCCGCTGTATGTCACGGGTTTCCTAGGCCTGTCCACCATCGCTTACGGGTTCATTGACGCGCTCAACCAGGGCGCCAGCGCCATTGTGCGAATTGCTGCCGGCTGGGCATCCGACCGTACCGGGCACCCGAAGCGGGTGGCCGTGGCCGGCTATGGGCTGTCCATGCTGGCACGGGTCGGGCTCCTGTTCGCCGGCGGATTTTGGTCGCTCATCGGGGTCGTCGCCGGTGACCGCATCGGCAAGGGCATCCGCACCGCGCCGCGTGATGCCCTGATCTCGGCGGAAGCCCAGCCGGAACATCTGGCCAGATCTTTCGGCGTGCACCGGATGCTGGACACCATCGGCGCTGCAACGGGGCCGTTGCTGGCGTTCCTGGTCCTCCTGCTGATCCCGAACGGGTTCGGCACGGTCTTCGTGGTGTCACTGGCGTTCGCCGTGATCGGCGTAGCCATGTTGGTCTTGGTGGTGCCGGACCGCAGGATGCCGCGCGCGGCAGAGGCGCGGACAGGCGCGCGTCCTGCCTTTGGATGGAGCCAGCTGAAGGAACCCGGACTCACGAGGCTGCTTGTGACGGCCGGGCTGTTGGCCCTGCTGACTGTCGGGGACGGCTTTATCTACCTGGTCCTGCAGGACCGGGACTCGTTCGCCGTGCAATGGTTCCCGCTCCTCTATGTGGGAACGAATATCTTCTACCTCCTCCTGGCCGTTCCGATGGGGCGGCTTGCAGATCGCTGGGGCCGGGTCCGGGTGTTCCTCGGCGGCCACCTTGCCCTGCTGGCCTGCTACGTGCTGGCTGCGGCCCCCTTTGGAGGGATCGGTGCCACGGCGGCTTGCCTGATGCTGTTGGGGCTGTTCTACGCCGCCACCGATGGCGTGCTTGCAGCGCTCGCCAGCCGCTTGGTCAGGCCGGAGAAGGTGGCCACAAGCATCGGCGCCGCCCAGACCGTCGTCGCTCTATGCCGGATGGCGGCCTCAGCGGGATTCGGGATCCTCTGGTACGCCATCGGAGCGTCGGCTGCCATGCTGACAGCCGCCGTCGTGTTGGCTGCGGTGCTGGCAGCCACGGCCATGCTCATGGGCACGTCACCGAAACCGGCGGCCCGCGCATGACGTCGCGCAGCCGGAAGACGGCTGCAACGCGGCCAGCGGCAATGCCGCCCGCCACTCATGAACGGACCGGCGAACCAAGCGGGCAACGGTTGATGATCAGCAAGCAGCGCCTCATAACGCTGCTTGTCATCACGGTGACGGCCATCGCGGCGGCTGGAATATATGCGGCGCTGGAATTCCAGGGTGCCAAGGAGAGCCAAGCCGCGCCGCCGCCTGTCGAAGTCACCACGTCCGGGGCTTTGCCGTTGGCACCATTCGTTCTCTTCCGCAACACCGCCCCGGGCCAGGGCTTCGGCGAGGCCGCGACAGTACCGTTGACGGATCCGGGTGGCCCGCGGGCACTGAGCGGAATAGCCTGTGACCGGGTCTACGGCACGGCCGAGATGGCGTTCTGCCTCCAGACGAAACACGAGCTGGCTACAAACTTCCAGGCCACGGTGTACGGCAGCCGCTGGAAGCAGACGGCCAGCTGGCCTCTTCCAGGCATCCCCAGCAGGGCACGGACCAATGCCGACGGTTCGCTGCTGGCCTCCACCGTTTTCGTGTCCGGCCACTCATACTCGGCAGCCGGATTCTCAACGGAAACCGTCATCCGGGACCGGTCCGGGCCGGTCAGCGGAAACCTCGAAGGCTTCGCCCTGATCCTGGACGGAAACAGGATCAAGGCCACCGACAGGAACATCTGGGGCGTCACCTTCGTTCCGGGGCAGCCCGATGTTTTCTATGCAACGGCCTCCTCCCAGGGCAAAATCTGGCTGGTAAAGGGGAGCATCGCCGGGCGGACGCTCACTGTGGTCCGCTCGGGGATCGAATGCCCCTCCGTATCCCCGGACGGCACCCGCATCGCCTATAAGAAGAGTGACAACGGGTCCCTGACCGGCCACCGCCATATCGCCGTCCTGGACCTCGCAAGCGGCAAGGAGACCGTGCTGTCCGAGCAGCAGAGCATCGATGACCAGATTGAGTGGCTGGATAACTCCACCCTCCTGTACGGTCTGCCGCGTAACGGTTCTGAAGCCGACAGCGACATCTGGTCGATCAGGACCGACCCGTCGGCGCCGCCTGCCCTCTTCATTGAGCATGCATGGTCTCCTTCAGTTGTCCGGTAGTGCGCCCGGCCGCAGCCAATCCGGGCCATTCGGCGGGAGAACGGTAGATTTAGGCCGTAAAGCAGCCGCTGCCGCCATTGAAAGAGAACCGAAACACCTTGCATCTGAAAAGTTTGACTGTCCGGGGATTCAAGTCGTTCGCGTCGGCCACGACGTTCGACTTCGAGCCGGGCGTCACCGCAGTTGTCGGCCCCAACGGTTCGGGCAAGTCCAATGTGGTTGACGCGCTCGCCTGGGTCATGGGCGAACAAGGTGCAAAGACCCTGCGCGGCGGCAAAATGGAAGACGTCATCTTCGCCGGCACATCGGGGCGGCCCCCTCTGGGCCGCGCCCACGTTGCCTTGACCATCGACAACGCCGACGGCGCCCTGCCGATTGAATACAGCGAAGTCACCATTTCCCGCACGCTTTTCCGGACCGGCGGATCCGAGTATGCCATCAACGGCTCGCCATGCCGCCTCCTGGACATCCAGGAGCTGCTCTCGGATTCAGGCCTTGGCCGGGAGATGCATGTGATCGTGGGGCAGGGGCAGTTGGACCGTGTCCTGCATGCGACCCCCGAAGACCGCAGGGGATTCATTGAAGAAGCGGCAGGCATCCTCAAGCACCGGCGCCGCAAGGAAAAGACCGTCCGCAAGCTGGAAGCCATGCAGGCGAACCTGCAACGCCTTGGCGACCTGACGGCGGAAATCCGCCGTCAACTCACGCCGCTGGGCAAACAGGCCGAAGTGGCCCGTCGCGCCCAGACCGTGCAGTTCGACGTCCGTGACGCCAAGTCCAGGCTGTTGGCCGATGATCTCGTCCAGCTCACCAGAGCTTTGCAGAAGGACGTCGCCGACGAGGCCGCGTTGAAAGAGCGTCGCGAGGTAGTTGAAGCGGAGCTCGGCGCAGGCCGCCAACGGCAGATCCGTCTTGAGCAACTCGCCGCCGAGGCAACACCCAGGCTCAATGCGGCCAGGGACAACTGGTACCAGCTGTCGGCCACCAGGGACCGGCTGCGCGCCCTGGGATCGCTCGCCACCGAACGCCGCCGCCTCCTCGGCGCCTCGGATGCAGCCCCGGATTCAGGCCGGGACCCGGACCACCTGGACCGGCAGGCCGCGCGGGTCCGGCAGGAACAGACGGAGCTTGAGCACGACGTCCTGGCGAAGCAAGCCGCGCTACTGGAGTCCACGGCGGCCAGACAGGAAGCCGAGAACCTGGCCGCGGCCGAGGACAAACGCCTGACGGCCGTGTTGCGGGCGGCAGCCGATCGCCGTGAGGGCCTCGCGAAACTCGTAGGTCAATTGGCTGCCGCACGCTCCCGGGCCGAGGCGGCCGAGGCTGAGCGGGACAGGCTCAGGGAATCGCTGACCGCTGGCGAGGAGCGCCGTCGGCACGCACAAAGCGAGTTTACGGCCCTTGAGTCACAAGTGGCCGGCGTCGAAGACGGCGAAGAAAGCCTCGACGCCGAATACGAGGACGCCTGTGCCCTTCTTGACGGGATCAACGCCGAAATCGAAGCGCTGAAAGCTGCCGAACGCGATGAAGTCCGCGAACGCGATGCACTTACCGCCCGCCGCGACGCCTTGCAGCTTGGACTCAACCGCAAGGATGGTTCGTCGCGGCTTCTGTCCTCGGACCACCCCGGAGTGCTCGGTTCGCTGGCTTCCTTCCTGACGGTGGAGCCCGGGTATGAGACTGCCGTGGCCGCGGCACTTGGGAGTGCCTCCGACGCCGTCGTGGTGGCGGACAGTGCCGGGGCCGTCGCCGCGATGCAACTGTTGAAGGACGCCGACGCCGGACGCGCCTCGCTTTTGGTGGCAGGCGCGGTATCCTCAGCGGGTCCGGAGCTTGGCCCGCAGGAATTGCCGACGCTGCCCGACGGCGCGCGCTGGGCTGCCGAGCTGGTGGCGGCTGACGCCCCCGAAGCGAGCGGCGCAAAGGCAATCCTGGCGTCCACCGCCGTCGTCGAGGACTTGCACGCCGCGGCGAGCCTCATTGCCGGCAACCCGACGCTCACGGCAGTGACGCGCGAGGGCGACGTCTTCAGGGCCCTGACGGTGGACGGTGGATCGGCCACGGCACCGTCGCTCCTTGAGGTCCAAGCGGCAGTGGACGACGCCGACGCCCGGCTCCAGGCACTCACCGCCAGTCTTGAGCGGGGAAAGTTTGCGTTGGCTGCAGCCGAAGCGCGGCGGGCCGATGCCCAGGAACGGGCGAACGCGGCGCTGGACAACCTCCACGACTCGGATGCCCGCCTGGCTGCCGTCGCGGAAAGGCTTGGCCACCTGAATTCGCAGTTGCGCAGCGCCGTCGCCGAACGCGATCGAATGGCGGAGTCCCTGGCCAAGGCCGAACTGAACATCGCCGTGGCACAGGAATCCCTTGAGCTTGCGGCGGAACGGCTGGCCGCCGCAGAAGAAGCCCCCCAGGAAGAAGAGCCTTCCACGGAGCACCGCGATGCCTTGGCCAGGGCCGCCAGCGAAGCCCGGTCCCGTGAGATGGAGGCCAGGCTGGGCTTGCGCAGTGCCGAGGAACAACTCGCCGCAACGACCAACCGGGCGGCATCGCTCGAACGGGCTGCCGCGAGCGAACGGCGGGCACGCGAGGAAGCGGCGCGCCGGGCCCTGCGCCGCAAAGCCCAAGCCGAGCGGGCCTCCGCCGTCGCTTCCGCCGTCGAACAGGCTGTGCGTTTCGTTGACGTGTCAGTGGACCTGGCCGCCCGCGCCCGTGACCTTGCCGAAGCCGTCCGGGAGCAGCGCGAAAAGGAACTCGGCGAGGTCCGGAGCAGTAACGAGGCATTGGCCCTGGAGCTGGCGGGACTGACGGATTCCGTCCACCGCGACGAACTTGCCCGGGCCCAGCAAAGGCTCAGGATCGAAGCGTTGGAAACCCGCGCCATCGAGGAGCTCGGCCTGTCAGCGGAACAACTCGTGGCCGACTTCGGACCGGAGCAGCCCGTTCCCGTGCCGGCCGCTACCGTGGACAAATGGGCTGAACTCCGCGCACCGGTGGACGAGGACGGAAACACCATTGTCGAGGGTGTTCCCTTTGTCCGCGCCGAGCAGGAGAAACGGCTCCGCAAAGCCGAACGGGACCTCGCAGCCCTTGGCAAAGTGAACCCCCTGGCGCTCGAGGAATTTGCCGCACTTGAGGAACGCCACCAATTCCTGAGCACGCAACTGGAAGACCTCAAGTCCAGCCGCAAGGACCTTTTGGACATCATCAAGGAGGTGGACAACCGCGTCCAGCAGGTCTTTGCCGAGGCCTTCGCGGATACCTCCAAGCAGTTCGACCACGTCTTTGCGCGGCTCTTCCCCGGCGGGGAGGGCAAATTGGTGCTGACAGATCCCGATGACATGCTGACCACCGGCATCGAAGTGGAAGCGAGGCCTGCCGGCAAGAAGATCAAGCGGTTGTCCTTGCTTTCCGGTGGCGAACGGTCGCTGACGGCTGTCGCGTTGCTCGTGGCGATTTTCAAGGCGCGGCCTTCGCCGTTCTATGTCATGGATGAAGTGGAAGCTGCGCTGGACGACACGAACCTGGGCAGGCTCATCACGATTTTCGAAGAGCTGCGCGAGTCCAGCCAGCTGATTGTCATTACGCACCAGAAGCGGACCATGGAAGTTGCCGACGCCCTCTACGGAGTGACAATGCGGGGCGACGGCGTGTCCACTGTCATCAGCCAGAGGCTCGGTGCCGAGGTCTAGCTTTGTGAGAAGCTAGGGGAGTGAACGATCTCCTCCCCATTATTTTGTCCATTGTCGCTGCCATCGTGGTGGTCGGAGGGCTGATTCCTGTCCTGCTCAAGGCGCGGAAGTCCTCCTCGACTTACGCTGGAACGCGCGACGCCAACGATCCCGTCGACAGCGCGACGGCAGGCGGCGGAACGATCGTCGACGAGGCCCCCGGGACCGCACCGGACCGCACGTCGCCCGGACCCGTCGTCGAACCCTCCGACCTTGCCGTACCGGAGACCGACGTTCAGGACGACGCCGCGGGCCTGGAAGTCATCCAGGTGGAGACACCCGCGCCTGTCGAGGGCCGCCTCAACCGGCTTCGGGCGCGATTGGTCAAGTCCAACAGCATTCTCGGCAAGGGACTCCTGGCCCTGCTTTCGAGCGACAAGATCGACGAAAACGTCTGGGACGAAGTCGAAGAAACACTCCTCCTTGCCGACCTCGGCACCGAGCCCACCATGCAGTTGGTCGATGCTTTGCGTGCACGCGTCAAGGTCCAGGGCACCCGGAGCCCGGAGGACGTCAAGGCACTCCTGCGCGAGGAACTCATCAAGCTCGTGGACCCCACGATGGACCGCAGCCTGAACGTGGACCGCAAGGGAGCCCACCCGGCAATCATGATTGTCGTCGGCGTCAACGGGGTTGGCAAGACCACCACGGTCGGCAAGCTGGCGCGCGTTCTAGTTGCCGAAGACAAGGACGTCCTGTTGGGCGCAGCGGACACCTTCCGTGCAGCGGCTGCGGAGCAGCTTGCCACGTGGGGCCAGCGTGTCGGCGTCGCAACCGTCCGGTCGCACGTCGTCGGCGCAGACCCGGCTTCTGTCGCCTATGAAGCAGTCAAGGCCGGCATTGAGCAGGAAGTGGATGTCGTGATGATCGACACCGCGGGCCGCCTGCAAAACAAGGTCGGCCTCATGGACGAGCTGAGCAAGGTCAAGCGCGTCATCGAGAAACTGGCCGAGGTGGATGAAGTCCTGCTGGTACTCGACGCGACCACCGGCCAGAACGGCCTCAACCAGGCCAAGGTCTTCTCCGAAGTAGTCAATATCACGGGAATCGTGCTCACGAAGCTCGACGGCACCGCGAAGGGCGGGATCGTCGTCGCGATCCAAAAGGCCCTCGGTGTGCCGGTCAAGCTCGTTGGCCTCGGCGAAGGCGCGGACGACCTCGCGCCGTTCGAAGCCGAAGCCTTCGTCGACGCCCTGCTGAACTAGCCCCATCCTCCCAAGTAGCTAGCAGTTCATGTCGTTTTCGGCCCTGAAAACGACATGAACTGCGAGTCAGTTGGGTGTGTCGATGCGTTCGGGGCCGGGCTGCATCGGTTCGCGCGCCGCGGACCAGCCAACGGCGGCGAGCAGGAGGATGCCTCCGGTTGCGCCGAATGCCCAGCCGTAGCCAAGTCCGTCGGCCAGCAGGCCGACCAGGACGGGGCCGACGATGGCTCCGGCGTCGGAGGCCATCTGGAAAACTGCCAGCACCTTGCCGCCGGAGCGGCCACGACCGATGATGTCCCCGACGGCGGCCTGCTGGGCCGGGTTCAGCAGGCCGGAGCCGAAGCCTGCCGCGGCAGACGCCGCGAAAAACGCGGGAAGATTGCCGGTCAACCCGATGCTGGCGGTGGCCGCGCCGGTGACGAGCAGTCCCAACAGCATCATGGGCTTGCGGCCGAAACTGTCAGCCATCCGGCCCGAGAAGGTCAGCGCCAGCGCGTTTCCCCCTGCAAACACGGCCAGCGCCCAACCCGCCGAGGCCGATCCGCCCGCCAGCACAGCCACCGCGAACAAGGGCACGGTAGCCATGCGCACGCCGAAGGTCGCCCAGCCGTTGCTGAAACTGGAGAACAGGGCCGCCCTGTAGGCAGAGTCGCCCAGGGCCTCCTTCATGCGCATTGCCGGCGCCGCTGCGCCGCCTTTCTTCGCTGTGTTTGAACTGCCCGTGAGCTGCGTGCGCACCACCAACGCTGCCAGGACCAGTGCGCCCGCGTAGGCGAGGAACGGGACGCGCAGGCCGAAGCCGGCCAGCAGCCCTCCCACCACGGGCCCCAGGACACTGCCCACCAGGAAGGCGGAGGCGTACGCGCCGGAGACCCGTCCACGGCTTTCCGGAGGGGCGAGCCTGATCAACAGGCCCATCGCCGCAACAGTGAACATCACGGAACCGGCTCCGCCAAGGCCCCGGAAGACCAGCAGTTGCCAATAGTTCTGGGCGAAAGCGCAGGCCGCCGTCGACGCCGCCACAATCAGCAAACCTGCAATGTAGACCGGACGCTCGCCGAAGCGGCCCATCAGGGCACCACCGGCAGGAGCGAACACCAGGCGCATGAAGGCGAAAATGCTCACGATCACCGCGGCTGCCGTTGCTCCGACGTCGAAAGTCGTGGCGAACTGGGGGAGCACGGGCGCGACGAGCCCAAATCCCAATGCAATCAGGAACGCCGCCGCCAACATCACCTTGATGTCCCGTGGCATTGCAGCCTTCGCGGCCCTCGCTCCTTGATTGGCGGGGGTTTCGGGGCTTGCGGTCATGGTGTCGGGGTCCTCTGGGTAGTGGGAACGCGGGGAAAGTGGAACTGACGAAACATATCCGTAACAAGGGTGATATGCACCATTTACGTTCGAGAAGTTCTTGTAACAACCCCGCAATCTAAAACCTTCGCAGGTGAAACACTGCCCCGCAAAACTCTTATCTAGAACGCAAATGCGTTGGGACAGGCGGCAAAGTCCGCAACAAAGAGCAGAGAGGACGTAGACCATGGAATTCAGCGCCGGTCTCGTTTGGCTCCTGGTCGCGTCAGCCTTCGTGCTGTTCATGACCCCGGGCCTGGCATTCTTCTATGGCGGCATGACCCGTGCCAAGGCCGCCCTGAACATGATGATGATGAGTTTCATCGCCATCGGCACAGTGACCATCGTCTGGGTCTTGTGGGGCGCATCGATGTCCACGAGCAACACGGACAACTTCTTCCAGCTCTTCGCAAACCCGTTCAGCCACTTCGGTCTGCACAACTTCACGGATCCCGCTGACCTCCTGAAGGTAGGCTACGCGGCCACCTTCGCGATCATCACCGTGGCCCTGATCTCCGGTGCTATCGCAGACCGTGCCAAGTTCTCCGCCTGGACGCTCTTCACCCCGATCTGGGCCACCCTGGTCTACGCCCCCATGGCTTACATGGTGTGGGGCGGCGGCCTCTTCTCCAAGGACGGCTGGTTCGGCCAGACGTTCGCCCCCGTCATCGACTTTGCCGGTGGCACCGTGGTGCACATCAACGCCGGTGTGGCCGGCCTGATCCTCGTCCTGATCATCGGCAACCGCAAGGGCTTCGGCAAAGACCCGAACCACCGCCCGCACAACGTGCCTCTGGTCATGCTCGGTGCGGCAATCCTCTGGTTCGGCTGGTTCGGCTTCAACGCCGGCGCAGCAGCAACCGTGGAGCAGGCGGGCCTCATCTGGATCAACACCCTGACCGCTCCGGCAGCGGCCATGCTCGGCTGGCTTATCGTGGAGCGCATCCGTGACGGCCACCCCACGTCGCTCGGAGCTGCTTCGGGTGTCGTCGCCGGTCTGGTTGCCATCACCCCGGCTTGTGCCAACGTTTCCCCGCTCGGCGCCATCGCCCTCGGTGTTGCAGCCGGCGTTGCCTCGGCCCTCGCCGTCGGCCTGAAGTTCAAGCTCGGCTACGACGACTCCCTGGATGTCGTCGGCGTCCACCTCGTGTCCGGCATCATCGGCACGGTGGCCATCGGCTTCCTCGCCACCCCGACCCAGGGTGCAGCCGGCCTGTTCTACGGCGGCGGTACTACCCAGCTGGTTGCACAGTCCCTTGCGGCGCTTTGCTCGATCGTCTTCACCGGCGTCATGACCTTCATCATCGCCTACCCGATCCACAAGCTCATGGGCTTCCGGATCTCCGAACGCCAGGAGATCGCCGGTGCAGACCTCAGCCTGCACGCCGAAACGGCATACGAGTTCGGCGTCGGCGGCCACGGCGGAAGCTTCCAGCCCCTTCACGACCTCATCACGGGCAAGGTACCGTCCGAAGCAGCTGACGAAGCATCCGTATCAGGCAAGGAGAGTGTCCAGGCATGAAACTCATCACGGCGATCGTCCGCCCGGAGAAGCTCGACGCTATCCGCGAGGGGCTCGAAGCATACGGAGTACAGGGACTGACGGTCAGCGCGGCCAGCGGCTACGGCCGGCAGCGCGGTTACACCGAGGTGTACCGCGGGGCCGAGTACAACGTGGACCTGCTTCCCAAGATCCGCGTGGAGGTCCTGGCCACGGACGAGCAGGCAGACGACATCCTCGATGTCCTGATTGCTTCCTCCAATACCGGCCGTGCCGGTGACGGCAAGGTCTGGACTGTGGACGTCTACGAAGCCGTCCGTGTGCGCACGGGCGAGCGGGGCGCAGCAGCCATCTAACACCAACGCGCAAGAGGGGCCGGGTACCTGGAAAGGTACCCGGCCCCTCTTGCGTGCGCGTTTCCGAAGGAGTGGGGCGCGCCGGCTAGCCCCCGACGGCGGTGGGCCAGTCCGCGGGACCGGGCCCGCCGGCGTCGTACTCTTCGAGCGGTACGGAATCCTTGGCCCAGGCCTTGATCACGGGCTCGATGATCCGCCAGCATTCGACGGCGGTGTCACCGCGGACTGAGAGCAGGGGATCGCCGGTAATGATGCCTTCCAACACTTCTCCGTAGGGCAGCAGATCGGAAGCATTCAACTCCGCGTTGAGTGTCACGCGATTGAGCGTGAAGATGTTTCCGGGACCGTTGACGTCGACGTCGAGCTGCAGGGTGTCGGGACCGAACCCGATGCGCAGTTGGTTGGGGGAGTCCACGCCCTCGAACCCGGTCGGCAGGTGTGGAACGGGCCGGAAGGTGACAATGGCCTCTTTCCGCGCGGCACCCAATGCCTTTCCCGAACGCAGGATGAAGGGGACGCCTTTCCAGCGCCAAGTGTCGATTCCCACTTCGACTTCCGCGAGTGTTTCCGTTTCCCGGGCAGGGTCCACGCCCGCTTCCGCGACATAGTCCGGCACGTCCCGGTTGCCGATCCGGCCCGCTGTGTACCGCGCCCGTCGGGTGGACTTCTTGTAGGGTGCGCTGATGCTGCTCGCACGCAGCACCGTTGAAATCGCGTCGCGGAGATCGCGCTCGCCGATGCTGGCGGGCGGATCGATGGCCAGCAGCGCCATGATGTGGAGCAAATGGCTCTGGATCATGTCCTTGAGGGCGCCGGCGCCGTCGTAGTAGCGCGCACGCCCCTCGAGTGCGAGGTCTTCGTCGAAGATGATCTCGACCTTCTCGATGTGGTCCCGGTTCCACACCGGCTCGAGGAAGCTGTTGGCGAAGCGCAGGCCCAGGATGTTGAACACGGTGGCCTTGCCAAGGAAGTGGTCCACGCGGTGGATGTGGTCTTCCGGGACCAACGCGGCGAGGGTCTTGTTGAGTTCGCGGGCGGATTCGGCACTGGATCCGAAGGGTTTCTCCATCACCAGGCTTGTTCCGGGAGGAAGTTGCCCGGCGGTGAGGACCTCGCAGGCCTTCTGGCTGATGTGCGGGGGCAAAGCGAAATAAACGGCGATCGGCGCTTCGAGCCCGGCCAGGAGCGTGGCGAGCTGGCCGTCCGCCGTGACATCCACTTGATGATATTCGGTGCTTTTCTCCAAGGCCGCGATTGCTTTCCGGCCCGCGGCACCTGCATCTTTGGCGGCCGCCTCGAAGGCGCCCCGGACGCGTTTTGTCCACTGCTGGGGCGTCCACGGGTCGGAGCCTGCTCCGACAAGCTTCAGGCCGTCCGCGAGGCCGTTGGCCACGAGCCTGGCCAGGCCCGGCAACAGCAATCGGCCCGTCAGATCTCCGGAGGCGCCTAGGATGAGCAACGTATTTACTGTTGTTTTGCTGGTCACTGTGCCAGCATGCCATCTTGCAGGCGCGTCTTGGTACCCTAGATAGTCGAGTCCCTCAGTTGAGTCAGATTTGTTTGAGGCAGGAATCGTCAAGATAGTGGTGCGTCGGAACGGCCGCCATCCGTAGACCATTGAAAGAAGTGCACGGCGCGTGTTCAATTCACTCTCTGACCGGTTGACAGCAACCTTCAAGAATCTCCGTGGCAAGGGCCGCCTCACGGAGGCCGACGTCGACGCCACCGTCCGCGAGATCCGGCGCGCCCTTCTGGACGCCGACGTTGCCGTTCCCGTGGTCCGCGAGTTCACCGGCCGCATCCGTGAACGTGCCCTGGGCGCCGAGGTTTCCGCGGCCCTGAACCCGAGCCAGCAGATCGTCAAGATCGTCAACGAGGAACTCCAGGAGATCCTCGGCGGCGAGACCCGACGCATCCGCTTGGCGAAGACCGGCCCAACCATCATCATGCTCGCCGGCCTGCAGGGTGCGGGTAAGACCACCCTCGCGGGCAAGCTTGCCAAGTGGCTCAAGGCCCAGGGCCACAGCCCCGTGCTGGTTGCCGCCGACCTCCAGCGTCCCAACGCCGTGACGCAGCTCCAGATTGTCGGCGAACGCGCCGGCGTTCCCGTCTTCGCGCCGCACCCGGGCACCACCTCGGATCTGGACGTTCCCACGGGCGACCCTGTCGCCGTCGCACGCGCCGGCGTCGAGGAAGCCCGCCAGAAGCTGCACGACGTCGTGATCGTGGACACCGCGGGCCGCCTCGGCGTCGACGCCGAAATGATGGACCAGGCTCGCCGCATCCGCCAGGCGATCATCCCGAACGAAGTGCTGTTCGTGATCGACTCCATGATCGGCCAGGACGCCGTCAACACGGCGGTTGCCTTCGATGAAGGCGTCAACTTCACCGGCGTCGTGTTGTCAAAGCTCGACGGCGACGCCCGCGGTGGTGCCGCCCTCTCGGTAGCGTCGGTCACCGGGAAGCCGGTCATGTTCGCCTCCACCGGCGAAGGCCTCGACGACTTCGAACTGTTCCACCCCGACCGCATGGCTTCCCGCATCCTCGATATGGGTGACGTTCTCACCCTGATCGAGCAGGCCGAGAAGAACTGGGACAAGGATGAAGCCGCCCGGATGGCGAAGAAGTTCGCCGACCAGGAAGACTTCACCCTGGACGACTTCCTCGCCCAGATGCAGCAGATCCGCAACATGGGCTCCATGAAGAAGATGCTCATGATGATGCCGGGTGCGCAGAACATCCGCCAGCAACTGGAGCAGTTCGACGAGCGCGAAATCGACCGTGTGGAGGCGATTGTCCGCTCCATGACCCCGCACGAGCGTTTGGCTCCGAAGATCATCAACGGTTCCCGTCGCGCCCGCATCGCCCGTGGTTCCGGTGTCCACGTCTCCGAGGTCAACGGCCTCCTGGAGCGTTTCGCGCAGGCCCAGAAGATGATGAAGAAGCTGGCCCAGGGCGGCGGCATGCCCGGGATGCCTGGCATTCCCGGCCTCGGTGGCGGCGGTTCCCGGAAGGGAAGCAAGAACGCGCCCAAGAAGAAGGCCCGTTCCGGAAACCCCGCCAAAGCGGCCCAGGAACTGCGCGACGCCGAGAACAAGCGTGCGAAAGCCGTCCCCACGGGCGCGGCATTCGGCCAGGGTGCCGGCGACTTCGACCCCTCAAAGCTGAACCTGCCCAAGGGCTTCGAGAAGTTCCTCGGCGGCAAGTAACCGTCCCACCCAACTGACTGGCAATACATGTCATTTTGAGGGCTCAGAACGGCATGTATTGCTAGTTAGTTGGGTTGTCAGCCGCGTGCCATAGGCTGGGTGAATGCAAAAACAGCGGGTTGTGTTCGTCCACGGAGCCGGTACATTCGGCGCTGCCGCTTGGCCGAAACAACACGGCATGGCGTTGAAGTACGACGCGCTGTTCCTGAAACGCCACGGTTTTGATGCGCAGGCCGAGCCCCTGGAATCCGACGTTGCCGCCGATGTGGACATTATCCTGGAGTGCCTTGGGGGACGGGAGCCTGCGTCATCCTCCGGCCCCGCGCGTGGAGGCCATGTCGTAGCGCACTCCCAAGGCGCGATTTCAGCCATGTTGGCCGCGGTGGAGCGGCCGGACCTGGTCCGGTCCCTCGTGCTGGTGGAACCTGCTTGTCTTTCATTGACGGCCGAGTTGCCCGCCACCGCGGCTTACCGGGCACTCATGGAGCCGCTGTACCGGATCCGGCACGAACTCAGCGATGACGATTACCAACGCGAATTCGTCCGCAGGGCGTTTTCCTCGGAGGCGGCCGTCCTCAGCACCCCGGAGGCCCGGCGTACCGCTCGGCGCCTGCGGCTCCAGGCTCCGCCGTGGGAAGCGCCGCTGCATATTGTGCCGGGGGTACCCACGCTTGTCCTGACCGGTGGTTGGGAACCCCTTTACGAAGAGATCGCCGGCTACTTGCAGGAAACCGGCGCCCTCCACCGCGTTGCGGCTGGAGGACACCGGCCTCATGACTCAGTCGAAGGAGACCGGATCATCCGTTCCTTCATCGCGGACGTCAGCCGCGCCGGATCAGTCCAGGCTTCCTGATCAGTTCAGGCTTCCTGACGTCGTTCCGGGCTTTCCTGCGGGAACCTCGAGCTCGGGCAAGTAGACCTTGCCGCCCGATGCCAGGAACTCCTCGCTCTTTTCGCGCATTCCGCTGTACATTTGCGCAATGGCGGCCTGGGAATCCGCGGAGCCGTACTCGTCGCGGATGTCCTGGCTGATGCGCATGGAGCAGAATTTCGGTCCGCACATGGAACAGAAATGCGCCGTTTTGGCCGGTTCTGCGGGGAGCGTCTCATCGTGGAACGATTCCGCGGTGACCGGATCCAATGACAGCGCGAACTGGTCACGCCAGCGGAACTCGAAGCGGGCCTTGGACAGGGCATCGTCGCGTTCGTGGGCGCCGGGGTGTCCCTTGGCAAGGTCAGCGGCGTGGGCGGCGATTTTGTACGTGATTACGCCGGTCTTGACGTCGTCCTTGTTCGGCAGGCCCAGGTGTTCCTTCGGGGTGACGTAGCAGAGCATCGCGGTTCCGTGGCGTGCGATCTCCGTGGCGCCAATGGCGGAGGTGATGTGGTCGTAGCCCGGAGCAATGTCGGTCACGAGCGGGCCGAGTGTGTAGAACGGGGCGCCGTCGCACAGCTCCTGCTGGCGCTCGACGTTCTCGCGGACGAGGTGGAACGGGATGTGCCCGGGGCCCTCGACCATGACCTGCACGTCGTACTTCCACGCCCGCTTCGTGAGCTCCGCGAGCGTGTCGAGCTCGGCGAACTGCGCGGCGTCGTTGGCGTCCGCCGTCGCTCCCGGGCGCAAGCCGTCGCCGAGGGAGAACGCGACGTCGTACTTGGCGAAGATTTCGCAGAGCTCGTCGAAGTGGGTGTACAGGAAGTTTTCTTCGTGGTGCGCCAGGCACCAGCCCGCCATGATGGAGCCGCCGCGGGAGACAATGCCCGTCACGCGGTTGGCGGTGAGCGGCACGTAGCGAAGCAACACGCCGGCGTGGATGGTCATGTAGTCCACACCCTGCTCGCACTGTTCAATGACGGTGTCGCGGAAGATCTCCCAGTTGAGCTTGTTGGCTTCACCGTTGACCTTCTCAAGGGCCTGGTAAATGGGCACGGTGCCGATCGGCACAGGGGAGTTGCGGATGATCCATTCGCGGGTGGTGTGGATGTCGTCACCCGTGGACAGGTCCATCACGGTGTCCGCGCCCCATTGCGTGGCCCACTGCAGCTTGTCCACTTCTTCGGCGATGGAGCTGGTGACCGCGGAGTT
Organism: Arthrobacter sp. NPDC080073; assembly: GCF_040686575.1. Lineage (NCBI taxonomy): Bacteria > Bacillati > Actinomycetota > Actinomycetes > Micrococcales > Micrococcaceae > Arthrobacter > Arthrobacter sp. NPDC080073. Next base: position 121,568 of record NZ_JBFBKR010000009.1, on the reverse strand, counting down.
TCCGATGTTGGCGTTGATCTTCACGAGGAAGGCCTTGCCAATGATCATCGGTTCGGATTCGGGGTGGTTGATGTTGTTGGGAATGATGGCCCGGCCGGCGGCCACTTCGCTGCGGACCAGTTCAACATCGCAGTTCTCGCGAAGTGCCACGAACTGCATTTCGGGCGTCACGATCCCCTGCTTGGCATAGTGCATCTGCGTCACGGTCTTGCCGTCGACGGCGCGGCGGGGCACCGGCTGTGCGCCCTTCCACTCAGCGGAGGCGGCGCCGCGGCGCACGGCCGACTTGCCGTCGTCGAGCAGGTTCCGTTCGCGGCCGCTGTATGCCTCGGTGTCGCCGCGGGCCTCGATCCACTCGCTGCGGAACGGCTCGAGGCCCACCACCGGATCACTTCCCGGCCCTGCGGTGCGGTACACCTGGAAAGGCCCGTTGGCCTGGCCGTTGGGGGATGGTTCCAGGGCGATTTCCGTGACGGGGACCCGGATTCCCGTCTTCGTGTCTTCCAGGAACGCGAGGGAATGCGACTTGAGGGATTGGGTCACCTCTTGCGCCGATCCGTTTTGGGTAGGGCTCAGCTGTGTTTCTTTGGTGCTCAAAGGATTACTCACTTCCTTCGCCGGCATTACCCGGACAGGTTCAACGGTCGCAGGCTGCGTCAGCCCGATCTCAGCCCTTGCAAGGGCCCCCGTGTGGTCGTAGACGAAGCTACCACAGCTGTTGGTAACCGGGAGAGATGTGACCGAGGACGAATGTGACCGAGCCGGGAACGGCGTCGGAGTTTAAGGTGGAATCATGGCGGAAATCATCGAGTTCAGCGGCGCTGTCCTCACGGGACCGAAAGAAGAACGGCGCGGTCTCTGGTCGGTCGACGGACGGTTGACCTTTTTGCCGCCCGCCGCTGCGCCCGACGTCGTCCTGGACGGATGGGTGTTGCCCGGCCTGGTGGATGCGCATTGCCATGTGGGTCTGGGCAAGGGCGGAGCGGTGGACGATGAGACTGCCCGACTGCAGGCGGCGGCCGACCGGAACGCCGGGACCCTCTTGATCCGCGACGCCGGATCCGCAAGCGACACGCGCTGGCTGCAGCGCCGGACGGACATGCCCAGGATCATCCGCGCGGGCAGGCACATTGCCAGGCAACGCCGGTACATCCCCGGACTGGCCGAAGAAGTCGAGCCGGAGGACCTGGTGGAGGCGGTGCGCAAACAGGCGCGGTTCGGAGACGGCTGGGTCAAGATCGTAGGGGACTGGATCGACCGTTCCGCCGGGGATCTCGGCCCGTCTTTTCCGGCCGCCATCGTCAAGGACGCGATCTCGGCAGCACATGCCGAGGGAGCCAGGGTGACTGCCCATTGCTTCGCCGAAGGGACCATTGACGACATGCTCGACGCCGGCATCGACTGCATCGAGCACGCCACCGGCCTGTTGCCGCATCACATTCCCAGGCTCCTGGACCAGGGTGTGCCGATCGTCCCCACCCTCATCAACATTGCGACTTTTCCGGACATTGCGAAGCAGGCGGAAGCGAAGTTCCCGCGTTACGCCGCCCACATGACCAGGCTGTGGGAACGCAGGCATGAACGCGTCGGCGAGGCATTCGACGCCGGAGTGCGGGTGTACGCCGGAACCGACGCCGGAAGCGTCATCAAGCACGGCCGGATCGGCGAGGAAATCCTGGAACTGCACCGTGCAGGCCTTCCGACAGGCGCTGCCCTTGATGCCGCCTGCTGGTCCGCCCGCGAGTGGCTGGGTGCCGACGGCATCAGCGAAGGTGCCAGTGCCGACGTCGTGCTCTACCCGGAGGATCCCCGGGCGTCCCTTGAGGTGGTGCTGAATCCGCGATGCACCGTGCTGAGGGGCATATTTCAGGAAGTGGCGGGCATTAGGAATAAATTGAAGCTTCAAGTAATTTAGATGTATAGAGGTTGCCGAAGGGCGGCGCCACAATAAACCGGGAGTTTCACATGACCATCACATCCAGCCAGGATCTTCTTCCTGCCGAACTCACCATGGGTACCGTCATGCTCAAGGTGGGGGACATGAAGCTCATGGGCGACTACTACCAGCGGGCACTGGGGCTGGATGTCGTCGCCGAACAGGATGGCGGACTCTACTTCGGCAGGCTCGGCAAGCCGTTGGTGCACCTCGCGCCGGCCTCCGGGCTCCAGATCCCGGGTCGCGGGGAGGCTGGGCTCTTCCACACAGCCTTGCTCTTCGAAGACCAATCCTCGCTCGCCGCAACTGTTGCCTCCGCCGCGCAGTACGAACCCCACGCCTTTGTCGGCAGTGCGGACCACTTGGTCAGCGAGGCCTTCTACTTCACCGACCCCGAGGGCAACGGCATCGAGCTCTACTACGACAAGCCCCGCGAAGGTTGGGAGTGGAACGGCAGTTCGGTCGTCATGGACAGCCTGCCGCTCCCGCCCCAGCGCTACCTCCAGCAATACCTGAGCGAAGCGGCGGTTACGGGCCAGCATGAGGCCGGCGCCGGCGTCGGGCATGTCCACCTCCAGGTGGGCGATGTGCAGACGGCCCATGACTTCTATGTCGACACCCTGGGCTTCGAACAGACCGCAGGGTGGCACGGGCAGGCCCTGTTCGTCTCCGCAGGCGGCTACCACCACCACATGGCCATGAATGTCTGGAACAGCCGCGGTGCAGGTCCCCGTAAGGACACGCTCGGTCTCGGCGAGGTGGTCATCGAGGTGCCGTCAGGTGACGACGTCGGCGCGCTCGCCGACCGCCTCAAGGTTGCCGGCATCGGCTCCCACCACACCGGCCGGGAGTTGCGCTTCGAGGACCCGTGGCGCAACCGGCTGCGGGTCGCCGTCCGCTACGCTTGATCCGACGGCGTGGCGCATTTCGGCCGCCGCGCCGCAGCTCCGTTGCCACGAATGAATGAGAGTACTTTCCATGGGCTTTGCTGAAATCTTTGTTGCCACCCACGATGAAGCACTCAAGAGGGCCGCTGCCCTGGAGAAGGGCAGTGACGTATCCGGCGCCGCTGTACGGATCCCGGGGATCAGCGATTTTGAAGTAGAACAACTCGGCGACCTCGCCGGCACGGCCGTGCACGCCGCCGGGGCCGACTATGAGCTCGCTTTGGTGGACGTCACCAGCGACGCCTTGCTGGGCGTCCCCGAAGCCATGGTGCGCGCCCTGTCCGAGCTTCTCAGCTATGAGACCGAGGGCGAAGGAAGCATCCTCGACGACGTCGCCGAACGCTGGGCGGCCCAAGAGGACATGCCCTTTGATGCCCAACAGTCCCGCCTGTATGTCCAGCAGTTGGCGGCGCTCGCAAGCGACGTCGAAAAGGCCGAGCGGGCCGGCCTCTATGTCTGGTCCGCAGACCAGTAACCACACAGTAAACCCGCCGCACGGGCCGCGCGTTCGAAATACCGTCCGCCATCTGGCACAATAGACAGGTACTCGATCCGCGCGGCCCCTCTCTCCGTGTGTGCATCTTGTCCTTGGAACCCTCAAGTATGGCCCGCCCCACGGGTGCAGAACGACGGGCTCAACCCCGTTTCAGAAACAGGAGTGACCACAAAAGTGGCCGTAAAGATTCGCCTTAAGCGCTTCGGTAAGATGCGCGCACCGTACTACCGCATCGTCGTCATGGACTCCCGCGCCAAGCGCGATGGCCGTGCGATTGAAGAAATCGGCAAGTACCACCCCACCGAAGAGCCCTCGTACATCGAGGTTGCCTCCGAGCGTGCACAGTACTGGCTGTCCGTCGGCGCCCAGCCGACCGAGCAGGTTGCCGCGATCCTCAAGATCACCGGTGACTGGCAGAAGTTCAAGGGTCTCCCGGGCCAGGAAGGCACGCTGAAGACCAAGGTCGCCAAGCCTGCTTTCGTTGCACCGGAGAAGGGTTCCGTCATCATCCCGGAAGCCATCACCAAGAAGGCCAAGCAGTCGGAAGCAACTGAAGCTCCCGCTGACGCTGAAGCAGAGACCACCGAGGCTGAGTAAGTTGCTGGCAGAAGCGCTCGAGCACTTGGTCCGTGGGATCGTTGACAGCCCTGAGGACGTCAAGGTCAGTGCCAAGAACAACCGCCGCGGGGAATCCCTCGAGGTGCGCGTTCACCAGGACGACCTCGGACGGGTGATCGGTCGCCAGGGTCGCACCGCACGCGCTTTGCGCACTGTGATTGCGGCATTGGCGGGCGGCGAGCAGGTCAGGGTCGACGTCGTCGACACCGACCGTCGCCGGTAAACGCGCTCAGCAATACTTGTCTTAGATCCGGCCCCTTCACCAGATTATGGTGGAGGGGCCGGATTGTTTTACGAGCAAACCCCAGCCTGGTCCTAAGCCGGCCCAGCCAAGAAATCAGAGGAACCCCATGCAGCTCCAGGTTGCCCGAATCGGCAAGCCCCACGGAATCCGCGGCGAAGTCACTGTCCAGGTGCTCACCGACGCCCCCGGCGATCGCTTTGTCCCGGGCACCGAATTCGTGGTGGAGCCGGCGAAGGCCGGTCCCTTGACCATCACCAGCGCCCGGTGGAACAAGGACATCCTGTTGCTCGGTTTCGAAGAGATCTCCACGCGCAACCAAGCCGAGGAGATCCGCGGCGCGAAGCTGTTCATCGAGACGGAAGAGCTGGAAGAGGACGACGACGAAGGCTGGTACGAGCATGAGCTCGTAGGCCTTGAGGTCCGTGTCGGCTCTCAGACCGTTGGCAAGGTGACCGCACTCAACACCATGCCGGTCCAGGACCTGCTGGTCATTGAAGACACGGACGGCAAGGAAATCCTGGTGCCTTTCGTCGAAGAGATCGTGCCCGAAGTCAACGTCGAGGACGGCTATGTGCTGCTCACCCCTCCGCCGGGCCTCTTCGAACTGAACACCGACGCTTCGGCTTCCGATACGGAAGAGGACGACGCTGAGACACAGGATGACGCCTAAAATGCGCATCGACGTCGTCAGTATCTTTCCCGAGTACCTGGCGCCGCTCGAGCTTTCCCTCATCGGCAAGGCCCGTCAGGACGGGCTTCTGGAGCTGAATGTCCATGACTTGAGGACCTTCACCACGGACAAGCACCGCACGGTGGATGACACTCCGTACGGTGGCGGTGCGGGCATGGTCATGAAACCGGAGCCCTGGGCCCAGGCCTTGGAATCCATCGCCAATGCACGGGCTGGCGTAACTGAGGGTTCATCGGACGGACCGACGACGAAGCCGGTCCTGATTGTCCCGTCGCCCGCGGGGGAGCGCTTCAACCAGGCCCTTGCCTATGAGCTCGCCGAGGAAGAGCAGCTCGTTTTCGCCTGCGGCCGCTATGAAGGCATCGACGAGCGCGTCATGGAGTGGGCTGCAGAACACTTCACGGTCCGCCCGGTCAGTTTGGGCGACTACGTCCTCAACGGCGGTGAGGTTGCAGTCCTGGCCATGGTCGAAGCCATCGGGCGGTTGCTTCCGGGCGTCGTCGGAAATCCGGAATCGTTGGTGGAGGAATCCCATTCGGACGGCTTGCTGGAGTACCCGGTCTACACGAAGCCCTCGTCATGGCGCGATCGTGACGTGCCCGCTGTCCTTTTGAGCGGCAACCACGGCAAAATCGCCCAGTGGCGGCGGCACGAACAGTTCCGACGCACGGCGGAACGCCGCCCGGACTTGCTCGAAGAGTTCGACGCCGGCCACCTGACGCGTGCGGACCGGACGGCTTTCGGTGAACTCGGGTACGACGTCGTCGACGGCCGCTTGCGGCGCCGCCCGGACAGCGACCTCCCGGACTGAACCTGCGCCGTCGGGCAGCTTCATCCTCCACCTGACCGCAAGAACCGCCCCGCATTCCCGGGATTGGCCGGAACTGGCGGGGTATGGCAGAATTAACCCTTGTGTCTACTGGGTTCGCGCCTGCCACAGGGGGAGCGTAACCAACAGCCTGACAATCCGGAACCACCAATCAGTGGCGGTACTGGAGAAGAAAATCTTCGGCGGTAATTTCCGGACGGCCTTGCGCCCCGGGCTTGCCCGCCGTGACCCAAAGTGGATGACCTGTGGCGTTCACCAGGAGTGGATTAATGCATATCCTCGATAGCGTAGATGCAGCTTCGCTGCGTAACGATGTTCCCGAGTTCCGCGCGGGTGACACCATCAAGGTTCACGTGAACATCATCGAAGGCAAGAACTCCCGTGTCCAGGTCTTCCAGGGCTTCGTCCTGGGCCGCCAGGGCGACGGCGTTCGTGAAACCTTCACGGTCCGCAAGGTCTCCTTCGGTGTCGGCGTAGAGCGTACCTTCCCGGTGCACTCCCCGATCATCGACAAGATCGAGGTCGTCACCAAGGGTGACGTCCGCCGCGCCAAGCTCTACTACATGCGCGCACTGCGCGGCAAGGCTGCGAAGATCAAGGAAAAGCGCGACTTCGCCACCGGCAAGTAGGTCTTTCGACCAGCAGCGGTTCCTGGATTCGTGTCCGGCCTGCGCCGGAGAAATCCGCAACGCAACAAGAAACGAATCATGGACCACGCAAAACGCCAGCCCCGGAAACAGGGCTGGCGTTTTGTTTTGCTCGCGTTTGTCCTCGCCGTCGCTATCAGCGGGCTCGTTCGGTCCTTGTGGCTCGATGTCTACTTCATCCCCTCCGAATCAATGGAGCCGATCCTGGGCACCGGAGACCGCATCCTCGTGTCCCGGACTGATTTCGCCGCAGAGCCTATTCGCCGTGGAGACATCGTCGTCTTCGACGGCAGGGGAACCTTTGCTCCGCTGAACAGCGGCAAAGGACCGTTTGCCGACGCCGTGGCTGCCACAGGCCATTGGCTGGGGCTGACGGGAAGCGACACCACATACGTCAAACGTGTCATCGGGCTTCCCGGAGACCACGTCGTTTGTTGTGGCACCGATGGCAAACTCACAGTGAACGGTCAGCCGCTTGAGGAACCCTATCTGTATCCGGGCGACAGGCCGAGCGAACAGAAGTTCGACGTCGTCGTTCCCGGTGACCGATTGTGGCTCATGGGGGACCACCGTTCACGATCGGCCGATTCGCGCAGCCTTCTCGGCGCGCCCGGCGGAGGAATGGTGCCGCTCGAGCGTGTCATCGGGCGTCCGGTCCGGATTATCTGGCCGCTTGATAGATTTGCAGAACTACCTCGCCCTGCGCAGGCCGGTACAACCTCGAAGAACGGACAATAGATGCCCGAGACAACTCCCGGGAAGCCGGAACGGCACGACGACGACGCCCGGCTCCTGGACGCACCGTCCGCTCCCGCCATGGATCTTGCGGCGGACGACGCCGATCGGGCTCCGGAGAGCGAGGCAGGTTCGACAACACCCCAGCCCGGGGAGCATGGGTCTCCGCGCCGCGCCGCACGGCGGGGTTCGGGGCCGGAACCGGGCGAAAGCGACCGCTCCGGAACTGCCGGCAAAACCCACGGCAGTCCGTTCCTCGGCTGGCTCCGGGAAATCGGCACCGTGGTGGTCATCGCGATCGTCTTGTCGTTCCTTATCAAGACCTTCCTGTTCCGTGCTTTTTTCATTCCCTCTGAGTCCATGGTCAACACCCTTGACGTTGACGACCGGATCTTCGTCAATCTGCTGGTCCCGCAACCGTTCGCACTGGAGCGCGGCGACATCGTGGTCTTCAAGGACACACAAGGATGGCTTCCACCCACGCAGAAGGCGACGCCCGGGCCCTTCAAATGGTTCCAGGACGGCCTTGTCTTCGTCGGGCTGCTCCCGGACGAGACCAATCAGCACCTCGTCAAGCGCGTGATCGGCCTGCCGGGGGACAGGGTCTCCTGTTGCGACAGTTCCGCGCGGGTCAGCGTCAACGGCACGGTTCTCAACGAGAGCTACATCAATCCTGCCCAGATTCCCATGGCCAAGTCTTTCGATGTAGTGGTCCCGGCGGGCAAAATTTGGGTTATGGGCGATAACCGCAATAACTCGGCCGACTCCCGCGAACACCAATCAGTCAACGGTGGTTTCATCGACATCTCCGACGTCGAGGGCAAGGCCACGGTTATTGCCTGGCCCATCAACCGTTGGCAGATCCTCGACAACCACTCCGAGGTCTTCCGCAACGTTCCCGCGCCGTCGCCCCAGAACACGGCTTCACCCACGGCTCCAGCGGGTAAATGATGGCTCCGGCGGGGACAGGAGCGGCAATTCCGGTTCGAACGCAGCGAAAACCCGCGGCGGGGGCGAAGCATGCTCTTGATTTTCCGACCCTGGATGTCGAACGGAGTTTCCTGTCTCCGGGGGTCACGCTCCTGGCCGGCGTCGATGAAGTGGGCCGCGGAGCCCTCGCCGGGCCCGTGTCGGTGGGGATCGCCGTCGTCGACCTCAGGGACCACGGCCTGCTCGCCGACGTCCGCGATAGCAAGCTTCTCAAGCCCGAGGACCGCGAGCGCTTGGCCCCGCTGGTACGCGCGTGGGCGGTCGGCTCCGCGGTGGGCCACGCAAGTTCTGTGGAGATTGATGCGCTGGGGATAGTGGGCGCCCTGCGCCTTGCCGGAACACGCGCGTGGTTCGAGCTTCTCGCCTCGGGCGTGCATCCGGACCTCGTCCTGCTGGATGGGAGCCACAACTGGCTCTCGCCCCAGAGCCAAGGGTCCTTGTTCGATACAGAGCCGACCGGGCCCGCCTGTGAGGCGCCGGTGCACACCCGGGTGAAGGCGGACCTGAGCTGCCTCAGCGTGGCGGCCGCCAGCGTGCTGGCCAAGGTGGCCAGGGACCGGATCATGCTTGATCTGCACGAAGAATATCCGCCCTTCGGCTGGAACGAGAACAAGGGTTACGCCACGTCCTTCCACCGCGATGCCATCCGTTCGTTGGGTCCCACGCCGTACCATCGGACCAGCTGGAACCTGCTCTAGCCTCCGCTTTTCCTTCTCCTGGATGCCGCCTGCCCGATCGTGGCGTCGCGTGCGCCCTCTATGGTGCAAGATGGATCTATGAGTGCCGAGGATCTTGAGAACTACGAAACCGACATGGAGCTGCAGCTCTACCGCGAATACCGCGACGTCGTTGGTTTGTTCAGCTACGTTGTCGAGACCGAACGCCGGTTCTATCTGGCAAACCACGTTGACCTCCAGGCCCGGAGTGCCGATGGCGAGGTCTACTTCGACCTGACGCTCCAGGATGCCTGGGTTTGGGACGTCTACCGTTCCGCCCGATTCGTGAAGAATGTCCGGGTCATTACGTTCAAGGACGTCAACGTTGAAGAACTGCCGCGCAGTGAAGAGCTTTCCCTGCCAAAGGACGGCGATCTAGGCGATCTCGGCAACCTGGGCAACTAAGAGCAGGCCCGCTGGCTGAGCAAGCCCGCCGACTGCTCCTCCACACCGTCTGATAGACGCAGTTTCCCACATAGCCAAACTGCCCCCTGTCTTTGGTATTTCCGCGCCTCCAGGCTGGAAGCGGAGGTGGTCATGAAAGCCAAAGACTTGCTGGGCCGGCACGGTGAAACGCTTGCCGTAACTTTCCTTGAAACCCAGGGAATGCGGATCGTGGACCGCAATTGGAGATGCTCCGAGGGCGAGATCGACATCGTGGCGCTCGACGGCGACACCTTGGTGATCGCCGAGGTCAAGACCCGGAAGAACCTGGCTTATGGGCATCCTTTCGAAGCGGTTGACGCAACCAAACTCGCCCGGCTCCATCGCCTGGCCCTTTCCTGGTGCCGTGATCACGAACTGCGTGCCCCGCGCCGCCGTGTGGATGTCGTGGGAATCATCGACGACGGGGTGGGCGAGCCAAAGCTCGAACACCTCAGGGGCGTGGGCTAGATGGGCGTGGGCCGAAGCTACTCCGTGGCGCTGCTGGGCCTGAACGGATACATCGTGGAGGTCGAAGCAGACATCGGCCAAACCCTCCCCAATTTCGTGATCCTGGGGCTGCCGGACGCTTCCCTGAACGAAGCCAAGGAACGCATTCGTTCCGCGGCGCAGAATTCGGGCATCCCCCTGAGTCGCCGAAAGATCACCGCAAACCTGATTCCGGCCTCACTGCCGAAGCGTGGCTCGGGGTTCGACCTCGCGATCACCATGGCAGTATTGCGCGCCGCCGGAGATATCCGCTCCACCGAAGACACGGTCTTCGTCGCCGAGTTGGGACTGGATGGCAGGCTGAGGCCGGTTCGCGGCATCTTGCCGGCGGTCATGGCAGCGGTCCAGGCCGGCCACGACGAGATTGTGGTGGCCCAGGCAAACGTTGCCGAGGCGGAGTTGGTTCCGGGGGCGGTGGTCCGTGGCTACAAGACCCTGGCTCGCCTTGCCTTTGATTTCGGGGCCGATCCGCAGGACCTGGCCCTGGATTATGACCCGGCCGATAGTGACGTTGCGGGAGACGGTGACATCGGTGCCGTGCTCGCTCCGGACCTTTGCGATGTCTCGGGGCAAGGCGATGCCCGCCGAGCCTTGGAGGTTGCGGCAGCGGGGGCACATCACGTGCTGCTTTGTGGTCCGCCGGGTGCGGGCAAGACGATGCTTGCCGAGCGGCTCCCGGGACTCTTACCGGATTTGGGGGACCAGGAGGCCATGGAGGTCACCGCGATCCACTCGCTTTCGGCTGTGCACGTTGACTCAGTGCGGCTGTTGCGCCGCCCGCCCTTTGAGAACCCCCATCACAGCGCGACCGCCGCAGCAATCATCGGCGGTGGCTCCGGCCTGCCGCGGCCCGGGGCCGCATCACGGGCACACCGTGGCGTCCTGTTCCTGGACGAGGCGCCTGAGTACGAACGGCGGGTCCTGGACGCCCTGCGGCAACCGCTGGAAAGCGGAGAGCTGGTCATTCATCGTTCGGCCGGCACAGCCGCATATCCGGCCCGCTTCCAACTGGTCCTCGCGGCGAATCCTTGCCCTTGCGGGAAGGCCGCCGGCAAGGGAGTCGATTGCACCTGTACTCCCGTGATGCGGCGCCGCTATTTCGGGCGCATGTCCGGGCCGTTGCTGGACAGAGTGGACATCCAGCTCCAGGTGGAACGAGTGTCCCTCGCGGACTTCGGGCAATCCGGCGCGGAGGAGGACACGGCTACCGTCGCCCGGAGGGTCCATGCCGCCCGGTCACGGCAACGTGAACGCCTGGGCAGGTACGGGATGGAAACCAACTCGCAGGTTCCCGGGCGTGTACTGCGCGGCGAACTGCGCCTTCCGTCCGCGACCACCAAGATTCTGGATACTTCCCTCGAACGTGGAATCCTCACGGCAAGAGGCTACGACCGCGTCCTGCGCCTCGCATGGACACTTGCGGATCTCGGCCACCGGGACCAACCCCACAGTGACGACATCGGGCAGGCCCTCGGCTTGCGGCAGGCGGTTGCGGCCGCATGAAAGGACACGCCATGACTGAACACGGCCAGCAGCTCACCCCGGACCCTCCGGACCGGAAAACGGAGCGGCTAGCCCGGGCAGCCCTATCACGGCTCATGGAACCGCAAGATGCCGCAGGGCTCGCGCTGGTGCGGGCTGCAGGGGCCGTTGACGGCCTCAAAATAGCGAGCGGCCAGCTCGCTCCCGGACCAGGGCTTGAGCAGGAAGTGGCTTCCCTGTTGCTTGACAGCGGGGTTTCTTCTGCCGGGGCCGGACTGGCCGCTGCATTGCGGCGGTGGGCGCCACGGATCCCGGATCTTGCCCCGGAACGGGATCTTGCCACGATGCAACGCCTTGGCGGGCGCATGATCATCCCGGGCGACCCGATGTGGCCCTCGCAACTGGCAGACCTGGGCCTTCATGAACCGCTGTGCCTGTGGTGGCGGGGACACGAGATGGAGTTCCCACCGGTCCGGCAGGTCGTGGCCCTTGTCGGCTCACGGGACAGCACCAGCTACGGGGCCTCCGTAACGGGCGATTTCGCTTACGGGCTCGGTCAGCGCGGCTGCGCGGTCGTGTCTGGAGGGGCCTATGGGATCGACGCCCACGCGCACCGCGGGGCTTTGGCCGGGGGCACGAACGACATGCCGACCATCGCAGTGATGGCCGGGGGCGTGGATCGATACTATCCGTCCGGAAATGAGGACCTACTGCGTGCCGTGGCGAACCAAGGGGCGGTCATCGCGGAGGTTCCCCCGGGGTCGGCGCCCACCCGCTACAGGTTCCTCCAGCGGAACAGGATCATCGCCGCCTTGGCAGCCGTGACGGTGGTGGTGGAAGCGCGATGGCGTTCGGGCGCCCTGAATACGGCCCATCATGCTGAATCCATTGGCAGGGCCGTTGCCGCGGTCCCGGGGTCCATCCACAGTGCCAACTCTGCGGGCTGTCATAGGCTCCTCAGGGATGGCGGGGCTGTCTGCGTCACGGACGTCGGCGAGATCGCTGAACTGGCGGGGCCAAGTGGTGAGGCCCTCGCCCGGGATAAGGAAACGGCTGCCTCGGACCATGACGGACTCACCTTGGAGGACCTTATCCTGCTCGATGCCCTGCCCGTCCGCTCGACGAGCTCGGTGGAGAAGCTCGCGGTCGTGGCAGGACTTAGCCCGGAGTCCGTCAGGGCCGGTCTTGGACGCCTTGGCTTGTTGGGCTTGGCGGTATCAGCGAGCGGAGCCTGGAAGAGGTCTGGAAAGCAGGGTTGAGCTATGGATAGTCGACTATTGGTTAGCTGGAGGTTGGCGTAGCTTCGGTGGGGATGGTGTGGACATGATGAAGTCAAAGGCGCAGCCCGCGAGGTTCGTGATCGGTCAGCAAATCGGTCTCCTTCTGATCGCGGGAGCCGTCTGGTTCGTCCAAGGCCGCCCTGGCCCGGCATGGCTTTGGGTTCTCTTCGCGGTCTGGCAGGGGTTGCTCGTGTGGCAGTACTACAGGATTTACAGGTCCACCGGTCAAGGGTGAAGACGGCCGGACGTGGCGATGCCAACCATCGGGCCCCGCGGCTGGCACAGTGGAAGTGTGCAAGAGAATCCGCTCCCCGAAGCACTCGCCCGGTCTGTTCACGACTTCCGGCGTTACCTCGAGGGCGAACGGGCAAGATCCGCCCACACAGTAAGGGCGTACATCGCAGACGTCGAGGACCTGCTGCGCTTCGCCGCCGCGGAGGGCGTCGGGGAGCTCGCGGCCTTGGAGCTCGGCACTCTTCGGCGTTGGCTCGGGGCGCAAAGCGAATCCGGCCGGTCCAGGGCGACGCTCGCCCGTCATGCCGCCACAGCCCGCGCATTCACCTCCTGGGCCCTGCGGGAAGAGCTCATCGCCTCGGACCCGGCTCTTCGCCTCCAAGCCCCCAAGCGGGACCACACGCTCCCTGGCGTCCTTCATCAGCAGCAGGTCTCCAGGATCTTCGAAAACCTGTCGGAGACAGCCGCGGACGGCTCTCCGATGCCGCTGAGGAACCGCGCCGTCGTCGAATTGCTCTACGCCACGGGGATCCGCGTCGGCGAGCTCGCCGGCCTGGACATCGACGATCTCGATCGGGATCGCAGGACTCTCCGCGTGCTCGGCAAAGGCAACAAGGAACGGACGGTGCCATATGGGGTCCCGGCCGCGCTCGCCGTCGACGACTGGCTCCGCCGCGGCCGTCCGCGGCTCGCAAACGAGCGTAGCGGACCGGCGCTCTTCCTCAGTTCAAGGGGGAACCGCATCGATCAGCGCCAGGCCCGCAGCGTCGTCAACGATCTGCTGACGGCCCTGGGGGATACGGCGGCAACCGGACCCCACGCCCTGCGCCACACCGCCGCCACCCACCTGCTCGACGGCGGGGCGGACCTGCGCGCCGTGCAGGAAATCCTGGGGCACAGCAGCCTCGCAACAACCCAGATCTACACCCATGTGTCGGTCCACCGGCTTCGCAAGAGCTATCAGCAAGCCCACCCCCGCGCATGAAGACCTGGAAACCGTGCAACACTTCGAGGAGTCCCAAAGGAGGAAATCCGCCCGTCCGTGAATCGCACTGGCGTAATTCCGGTCCGTACGGCAAAATGAAAGCACTGTGGGGAAACTTTCAACCTAAACTTGAATGTTCTTCCGCTGCGGAAAAATCATAGATAGGCAGGGAAACCGGAACGGCGTGGCACCCGCGCAGCAAAATTTCATCCAGGCAGAGGTCGTTGGGGAAGACGTACCTACAGCTATGGAGGATGGAATGTCTGTTGCAATAACCCGTGGTGTCTTGTTCGTGCATTCGGCCCCTACCGCGTTGTGCCCTCACGTTGAGTGGGCCATCGGATCGGTCGTTGACAAGCGGACCGATCTTGAGTGGACCCCTCAACCTGCCGCGCCCGGAATGTTCCGCGCCGAGCTCTCTTGGGTAGGAGTCCCCGGAACGGGCGCCCAATTGGCTTCGGCATTACGAGGGTGGGCGCACCTTCGCTACGAAGTCACCGAGGAGCCGAGCCAAGGCGTGGACGGCGCGCGCTGGTCGCACACACCGGAGCTGGGTATTTTCCATGCCGTCACCGATGTCCACGGCAACATCATGGTGACTGAAGACCGCATCCGCTACGCCTACGAGTCAGCGGCGGGAGATCCTGCCGCCGTCTACCATGAACTGTCCCTGGCGCTCGGTGAGGCCTGGGACGAAGAGCTCGAGCCGTTCCGGCACGCCGCCGAAGGCGCCCCTGTCCGTTGGCTCCACCAGGTCGGTTAGGGAACAAAGTACCGAGACGGTTTCCATAGCAAAGAGGAGGGCCCCACCACGGTGGGGCCCTCCTCTTGTGCCTGGCCTGTGCCTCGGACCGGCCGCGACGGTCAGACGTTGCGGATGGCGATGACCGCGTTGTGGCCACCGAAACCGAAGGAGTTGCTCAAAGCGACGATGTCACCTGCGGGCAAAGTCCGTGCCGAAGTGACGACGTCGAGCGGGATCTCCGGATCCTGGTTCTCAAGGTTGATGGTCAACGGAGCCTGGCGTTCGTAGACGGCAAGAACCGTCAGCACTGCCTCTACGGCCCCTGAAGCGCCCAACAGGTGGCCCATCTGCGACTTGGTGGCGGAGACCGCCACATTGTCGACGTGGGCGCCCAGCGCGGCACGGAGCGCCGTGTACTCGGGCTTGTCGCCGACAGGGGTCGAGGTGGCGTGGGCGTTGACGTGCACGACGTCCTCGGCCTGGATGCGTCCATCGAACATGGCAGCCTTCAAAGCGCGGGTAGCGCCCAGGCCTTCCGGGTCCGGTGCCGTGATGTGGTATGCGTCCGCGGTGACCGAAGTGCCGGCGAGCTCAGCGTAGATGCGCGCGCCGCGGGCGATCGCGTGCTCTTCGGCTTCCAGGACCAGGGCGCCGGCGCCTTCGCCCATGACGAAGCCGTCGCGGTCGCGGTCGTATGGCCGCGAAGCGTGCTCGGGATCGTCATTGCGGCGGGAGAGCGCCTGCATCGAGGAAAACGCCGCGAGGGGCATCGGGTGGATGGCGGCTTCGGCACCACCGCACACGACGACGTCGGCCTTGCCCGAGCGGATGAGATCCAGGCCGAGGTGCATCGCTTCGGTGCCGGAAGCGCAAGCCGAAACCGGGGTGTGCGCACCGGCGCGGGCACCAAGGTCAAGGCTGACCGCGGCGGCGACGCCGTTCGGCATAAGCATCGGGACCGTCATGGGCAGGACCCGGCGGGGGCCCTTTTCCTTCAGCGTGTCCCAAGCGTCCAGCAGCGTCCAGACGCCGCCGATGCCCGTGGCGAAAGCCACGGCTAGGCGATCGTGGTCGATGTCGGCGATACCGGAATCCGCCCATGCCTCGCGGGCGGCGATGACACCGAACTGCGTGGACGGGTCCATGCGCTTGGCTTCAACGCGGCTCAGGACCTCGAGGGCCGGCGTCGAGCACCGGGCGGCAAAGTGGACCGGAAGGTCATACTTGGCTACCCACTCGTCCTCGAGTGTGTGGGCACCGGAGACCCCTTTGAGCGCGTTCTTCCACATCGTGGGGACGTCGCCGCCGATGGGCGTTGTAGCGCCCAGACCGGTTATGACTACTTTGCGTGCCATGCGATCACTCTCTGTCGGATCAGCCAAACCCAGGTGCTGTTCTCACCGGGGAGGCAGGAAAAAACTTTGGGAGATATAGCAGCTGTGCCGGACTTCGGATGCAACAGGGCGCACCCGAAGTCCGGCACAGTTGAGGCCAGGCTAGGCCTGTGCGTTCGAGATGAAGTTGACGGCGTCGCCGACGGTCTTGAGGTTCTTGACCTCTTCGTCCGGGATGCGGACGCCGAACTTCTCTTCAGCGTTGACGACGATCGTCATCATGGAGATGGAGTCGATGTCCAGGTCCTCGGTGAAGGACTTGTCCAGCTCCACGGCTTCGGTGGCGAGGCCGGTCTCTTCGTTCACGATTTCAGCCAGGCCGGCCAGGATTTCTTCGTTGCTAGCCATTGTTGGCTCCTTTTCTTGTTGTGCCGGCTATTGCCGAAATGGGGCCAAACCGCGGACACGGCTTGGGTTTCAAAGCACTATTCAATTGGAAGGTAGGCGCGGTCCGAAACTACGGAAGAACGACTACCTGGGCACCAAAGACCAGACCGGCACCGAAGCCGATCTGCAGGGCAAGGCCACCGCTGAGCGCAGGGTTCTCCTTGAGGAGCCGGTGCGTGGCCAGCGGAATCGAGGCGGCCGAAGTGTTTCCCGCATCAGCGATGTCCCGTGCAACCACCACGGTTTCGGGAAGTTTGAGCTTCTTGACCATTTCGTCGATGATCCGCATGTTCGCCTGGTGGGGGACGAACGCTGCCAGATCCGAGGCTTCAATCCCTGCGGCGTCGAGGGCTTGCTGGGCGACCTTCGCCATTTCCCACACAGCCCAACGGAAGACCGTCTGGCCGTCCTGCCGGAGCGTCGGCCAAACATCCTGCGCTGCGGAAATAATGGCCTGATCGTCGGATTCATCCGAATGACGGGCGGTCTCGCCAAGAGTGCGGACTTCGTCAAGGGAATGCGTCATGCCGATCGCGTTCCACTTGCTGCCATCGGATCCCCAGACGGACGGGGCTATGCCGGGCGTGTCGGAGGGGCCGATGACCACTGCGCCGGCACCGTCGCCGAGAAGGAAGGAAATGGTTCGTTCATGGTTGTCGATGACGTCCGAGAGCTTCTCAGCGCCGACCACCAGGACGTATTCAGCCGCGCCCGACCGGACCAGGGCATCGCCCTGGGCAATGCCGTAGCAGTAGCCTGCGCACGCCGCGGAAATGTCGAAGGCAGGCGCCGGGGTGGCCCCCAAACGGTCGGCGAGGGCGGCAGCCGCGGACGGCGTGGCATACGGGTGCGTGACAGTGGAGATGATGACGGCACCAAGTTGGGAAGCCTCAATGCCGGCCTGCTTGAGTGCCTCGCGGGCGGCCCCCTCGGCCATGTCGATGACGCTGACATTGGCTGCGGCGCGGTGGCGGGTCACGATACCGGTGCGCTGGCGGATCCATTCGTCCGAGGAATCGATCCACTGGCAGACGTCGTCGTTGGTGACGATGATGTCCGGGCGGTATGCCCCGATGCCCACAATGCGTGAATGTTCCCTCGTCGGTGCCTGCTTGAGTACTGGGGCGCTCATGCGTCTCCCTCCAATTCCGCGAAGAGTGCAAGTGCAGCGGACAAGTCATCCGGGGTCTTGACGGCAACGGTCTTCACGCCGGGCATGCCGCGCTTGGCGAGGCCGGCCAGCGTGCCGGCCGGTGCCAGTTCGATAAGTCCGGTGACTCCGCGCTGGACGAGGTTTTCCATGCACTTGTCCCAACGTACCGGGCGCGAGACCTGGGCGATCAGGCTTTCGACGGCGGCGCCCCCGTCCGTGACCTCCTGGCCGTCGAAGTTCGAGAGCAAGGGAACCGTGGGAGCCTGGGGCTTGAGCGACGGCCGTAGTGCTTCAAGCGCGCTCACGGCCGGAGCCATGTGGGAGGTGTGGAATGCTCCGGCGACCTTCAGCGGGATGACCCGGGCTTTGGCCGGCGGGTTGTCAGCCAGGGCCTGAAGCTGTTCGAACGTGCCTGCGGCTACGGTCTGGCCCGCGCCGTTGACGTTCGCTGGAGTGGCTCCGGCGGCCTCAATAGCGGACAGCACCTCGGCCGGATCGCCGCCGACGACTGCACTCATTCCGGTGGGGGTGACGGCGGCGGCAGCGGCCATGTTGTTGGCCCGCTCGCGGACGAACGTCATGGCTTCTTCCTCGCTTAGGACGCCCGCAAGCGCCGAGGCCGTGATCTCCCCGACCGAGTGGCCGGCAAGGACGATCGGAAGGGTACTGAGTTCGACGTCGAACAGCGATTTCGCTGCCACGAGCCCCGCGGCAACAATCAAGGGCTGCGCGACGGCGGTGTCCTTTATGGTTTCTTCATCGGAGGTGGTGCCGTGGGCCTTGAGGTCGATGCCTGCGATTTCGCTCAGGGAGGCCAAATGGCCTTCTACGGAAGGGAGCTCCAGCCAGGGGGCCAAAAATCCAGGGGTCTGGGAGCCCTGTCCAGGGCAGACGATTGCAAGCACGTAACCAGCTTTCCAAATTGCCGCGTGAACTACTGGTGTTTGCGTACACCAAGCTCACTGGGTCAGTTTGTAGGAAGTCTACAACGGTTCAACCCGCGGATCGGGTACCGTGACGCTCCGACGTCGCCTTTGGCGGGGCCGAAAGCCTGCCGACGACCAACGCAGTTTGGAGTACGAAAGCCTCCCGGGGGAGGAGTGGATCCCACCCCGTGACGTCGCAGACGCGCTTGAGACGATACCGCACCGTGTTCGCGTGGACGAACAGCTCGCGGGCTGTTGCTTCGAGGGAATGGCCAAGTTCCAGGTAGGTGCTGAGGGTTTCGACAAGGCCGTTGGAAGCGGCCAGCAGCGGCCGGTAAATGTTCTTGATGAGGGAACGGCGGGCAGCGTCGTCACCGGAGACCACGCGCTCCGGGAGGAGATCGTCCGCGGCTACCGGTCGCGGGGCCGAAGGCCAGGCCCTGGCGGCGGTGAGCCCTGCAAAGGCCGCCTGGGCAGAGCTGCTTGCCTCCAACAGGGAGCCGGCCTCAGGGCCGTAGACCACCGGGCCGGGGGCGAAAAGCTCGCTGAGTTTCAGATACGCGGTGTCCCGGTCCTGCACGCCACCCAGAATCAGGATGAGGCGGTCGCCCTGGATGCCCACGAGGGCGTCCTCCGCGTAGCGTCCCGCGGTCCGGCGCAACTCGCTCACATAGCTTGCGCTTGGTTCCGACGGAGAGTTTCCCACCATCACCGTGAAGCGCTCCTGGGCCTTCCAGCCGAGGGCCGCGATCCGGGAACGAAGGGCGTCGGTGTTCTCGCCGCGGAGGATGGCATCCACAATCAGGGCTTCGAGCCTGGTGTCCCAGGAACCGCGGGACTCGGCGGCGCGGGCATATACATCCGCGGCGGCGAATGCCACTTCGCGCGAATAGCGCAGGACCGCCTCGCGCAAAGAAGGCTGGTCGGCTTCGGGAGCGATCACGGGGACCTGGTCCTCGACTACCTCAACGACGATCCGGATCAGCTGGAGGGCCTTCTGCAGGCTGATGGAGCGGGTCAGCTCCGTGGGGGCATTCCCGAAGACGTCCGTCAGGATCCACGACGGCGAGCTCGGCCTTTCGTACCACGTCACGAAAGCGGCGATTCCGTTTTGGGCAACCAGGCCCAAGGCTGAACGTTCGTCGGAGCTCAGCCGGCTGTACCAAGGCAACGATTTCTCAAGCTTGCGCATGGTGGTGGTGGACAACTGCCCCACATTGGCGCGGAGGCGCTTGAGGGTCTCCGCCTTTTCCGGTGTTACCGGGCGCGCAGCCGCTTTGCGTTTCGCGGGGGATTGAATCGGCTCTGCCATGCCTTGAGCATACGGCGCATCATCCACAAGCTCCATTTGTGCGAAGGCTACAACTGCGTTTGGTGCGCGTCACGTGCCGGGCGCATCGATTGGTGTTGTGCGGCGATTGTTGAAGCCCGGGTGTTAATGCCCGACGGCGGCCCGCACCTTTCGGTGCCGGCCGCCGTCGGAATGTTGCCTGGCTTCGCTGGAGGCTTAGCTTTCGCCGCCTGCCCCTCCGGTGGTGCCGGCGTTGACATCGAGGAGACTGTACTTCTCGATTGCCTGGGCTGCCGCCTGGGCGTCGACTTCTCCTCGGCGGCCGAGGAGTTGCAGGGTTTTCACGACGATGGAGTGGGTGTCGTTTTTGAAGAAGCGGCGTGCGGCCTGGCGGGTGTCGGAGAATCCGAAGCCGTCGGCGCCGAGGGAGGCGAATTCGTTGGGGATGAATTGGCGGATCTGGTCCGGGACGGCCTTCATGTAGTCGGTGACGGCGATGACCGGTCCGGTGGCGCCGGCGAGTTGCTGGGCGACGAACGGGGTGCGGGGTTCTTCGCCGGGGTTCAGGAAGGCGTGTTCTTCGGCGGCGAGTCCGTCGCGTCGGAGTTCGTTCCAGGAGGTCACGGACCAGACGTCGGCGGAGACTCCCCAGTCCTGGGCGAGGACTTTCTGGGCTTCCAGGGCCCAGGGGACCGAGACGCCGGAGGCCAGGAGCTGGGCGCGGGGGCCGTCTGTTTTGGCCGGGGCCAGGAGGTAGATGCCCTTCAGGAGGCCCTGGATGTCGAGGTTTTCCGGTTCCGCGGGCTGGGTGATGGGTTCGTTGTACACGGTGAGGTAGTACATCAGGTTTCTGTCGGCCGAGTTCTCGCCGTACATGCGTTCGAGTCCGTCGCGGATGATGTGGCCGATTTCGTAGCCGTAGGCGGGGTCGTAGGTGAGCACGGCGGGGTTGGTGGAGGCCAGGATGGGGGAGTGTCCGTCGGCGTGTTGGAGTCCTTCGCCGGTGAGGGTGGTCCGTCCTGCGGTGGCGCCGATGATGAAGCCGCGGGTCATTTGGTCCGCGGCGGCCCAGAAGGCGTCGCCGGTGCGTTGGAAGCCGAACATGGAGTAGAAGACGTAGATCGGCACGAGGGGTTCGCCGTGGGTGGCGTAGGCGGTGCCGGCGGCGGTGAAGGCCGCGACGGCGCCGGCTTCGTTGATGCCGGGGTGGATGAGCTGGCCCATGGGGGATTCCTTGTAGGCCAGGACGAGGTCCCGGTCCACGGAGAGGTAGTTCTGGCCCTTGGGGTTGTAGATCTTCGCGGTGGGGAAGAACGCGTCCATGCCGAAGGTCCGGGATTCATCCGGGACGACCGGGACGAAGCGTGTGCCGAAGTTCTTGTCCCGCATGAGGTCCTTCAGGAGCCTCACGAAGGCCATGGTGGTGGCGGCCTGCTGCTTGCCGGAGCCGCGCTTGGCGACCTCGTAGGACTTCGCGTCCGGCAGCACCACGGGGGTGTGCGTGGAGCGGCGTTCGGGCACGGACCCGCCCAGGGCCGCGCGGCGGTCCATCATGTACCGGATTTCCGGGGCGTCCATGCCGGGGTGGTAGTACGGGGGCCGGTACAGGTCGGTGTCGAGCTGGGCGTCCGTGATGGGGATGCGCAGGTGGTCGCGGAAGGCCTTGAGGTCTTCCATGGTGAGTTTCTTCATTTGGTGGGTCGCGTTGCGGCCCTCGAAGTGGGGTCCGAGTCCGTAGCCCTTGACGGTCTTGGCCAGGATCACGGTGGGTTTGCCCTTGAACTCGGTCGCGGCCTTGTACGCGGCGTAGACCTTGCGGTAGTCGTGGCCGCCGCGTTTGAGGTTCCAGATCTGCTCGTCGTCCAGGTCCGCGACCATGTCCTTGGTGGCCGGGGTCTTCCCGAAGAAGTGTTCGCGGACGAACCCGCCGGATTCGGCCTTGTAGGTCTGGTAGTCCCCGTCGACGGTTTCGTTCATGATCTTCACCAGGGACCCGTCGGTGTCCTTGGCCAGCAGCTCATCCCATTCCCGGCCCCAGACGACCTTGATGACGTTCCAGCCCGCGCCGCGGAAGAACGCTTCGAGTTCCTGCATGATCTTCCCGTTGCCCCGCACCGGCCCGTCCAGGCGCTGGAGGTTGCAGTTGATCACGAAGTTCAGGTTGTCCAGGTTCTCGTTCGCGGCGAGCTGGAGCAGGCCGCGGGACTCGGGCTCGTCCATTTCCCCGTCGCCCAGGAACGCCCAGACCTGCTGCCCGGAGGTGTCTTTGAGGCCGCGGTCGTGCAGGTAGCGGTTGGACTGGGCCTGGTAGATCGCGTTCATCGGGCCGATGCCCATGGACACGGTCGGGAATTCCCAGAACGCGGGCATCAGGCGCGGGTGCGGGTAGGAGGACAGCGCGTGGCCCTGCTTGGACTTTTCCTGCCGGAACCCGTCCAGGTCCTCCTCGGAGAGCCGGCCTTCCATGAACGCCCTGGCGTACATGCCCGGGGACGCGTGTCCCTGGAAGAAGACCTGGTCCCCGCCCGAGGGGTGGTCCTTGCCGCGGAAGAAATGGTTGAAGCCGACCTCGTACAGGGTCGCGGCCCCGGCGTAGGTGGAGATGTGCCCGCCGACCCCGATGTCCGAGCGCTGGGCCCGGTGCACCATGACGGCCGCGTTCCAGCGCATGTACGCCCGGTACCGGCGCTCGAACTCCTCGTTGCCCGGGAACGGCGCTTCCTGGTCCGCCGGGATCGTGTTCACGTAATCGGTGGTCGTCACCATCGGCACCCCCACCGACTGGGACCCCGCCCGCTGAAGCAGGCTGCGCATGATGAACTGCGCCCGCTCCGTGCCCTGCTCCCTGATCAACGCATCCAAAGACTCAGCCCACTCGGCAGTCTCTTCCGGATCACGATCAGGCAGCTGGGAAGTCAACCCGCTAAGGATGTGTGAGGTCTCTTCTCCTGCAGCCACGTCCAACCTCTCTTTTGGCGCATTCATCGTCGCCTCAGGTCCGGCAGGGTAACTGCCCGTCATGAACGCGGCGTGTGCGACATATCGGTTACAACAGCCCGGTCATGTGCGCCGGGCAGGTTCTGTTGAGCTCGAGCTGCGCTATTCGCGGCGGGCGGTTGCCCTGCAGCCAAAGTCTTCACTGGCCACTGTAGCTTTGTACGAGCCGCGATGCGTAGCCGCGCGGTCGTGAAGGCGTTGTATGTCACACTCAAGCTGTTACATCGAAGGCAGTTGTCGCTGCGGCCATGGCTACGGCCCCGAATGTCACCGTGGCTTTAGCCGTGGCTAGGGCGCGGATTATGGTGGAACGCGGGACAATGGCTTGAAGCACACGCCCAAAGGGTGTTGGCTTGTAGTAATCGAAATCACTTCAAGAGGAGGAAACGTGAGCGAGGCCGACGCCGCCACATCGGTAAATGTGGCGGAAAGATTGGGTTTCAAAGATGGGGATCTAATTCAGGAACTCGGTTACGACGATGATGTCGATTTCGATTTGCGTGATGACATTGAGGAACTCACGGGTTCCGAGCTGCTTGACGAAGACGATCACGAGGTAGTGGACGCGGTCATTTTCTGGTGGCGCGATGGTGATGGAGACCTGGTCGACGCACTAGTTGATTCACTGACCACCTTGGGTGAAGGCGGCGTGGTCTGGGTACTGACCCCCAAGTCGGGCCGCGACAACTACGTTTCTCCCTCGGAGATCCAGGACGCTGCTCCCACCGCCGGCCTGCATTACACTACCTCCGCAGGCGTCTCCAAGGACTGGAGCGCCACGCGGCTTGTGGCGCGCAAGAAGAACAAGTGACTCACACCAGGTTGACCCCTCCCGGACTGCGTCCGGGAGTTCCCGTTGTGGGCCAGGAAGCCCCGGATTTTGAGCTTGTGAACCAGTTCGGGGAGCCGGTTCGCCTGTCCGAGCTTCGCGGCCGCAACGTGGTAGTGGTCTTCTATCCCTTCGCCTTCTCTGGAATCTGCACCGGGGAGTTGTGCGAGATCCGCGACAATCTGGGTATTTTCGAACACGCCAACGCCACAGTTCTCGGGGTGTCCGTGGACAGCAAGTTCGCTTTGCGGGCTTACGCGGACAAGGAAGGCTATGAGTTCGATCTTTTGGCGGACTTCTGGCCGCACGGGGAAGTAGCCCAAAAGTATGGCGTGTTTGATACAGCTACCGGCATGTCCTTGCGGGGCACTTTCATCATCGATGCCGCGGGCATCATCCGCTATGTCGTGGTCAATCCGCGCGGCCAGGCACGCGACTTAGCGGAATATCGCGAGGCTTTGTCCGCACTTGGCCAGGCCTAGCGCGGATGAGCGCCCAACGGCCCGGCGTCGGAATGACCGGCTTCGCCATACATCCGCCGGCACCCACAGTTGAGTTGGATGCAGGCGAGTTGGACGTTTTGCGCCAAGCCGCCGGGATCCTGGGCGGCAAGCGGTTTGCTGTCCTGACAGGAGCCGGCCTCAGCACCGACTCCGGAATCCCGGACTACCGCGGCCCCGGAGCCGCGCCGCGGAATCCGATGACCTTCCAGGAGTTCATCGGAAGCGCCGCCAACGGGCGCCGGTATTGGGCGAGGAACCACCTTGGCTGGTCGCACCTCCGGCATGCGGACCCCAATGCCGGGCACGCCGCCGTCGCCCTCCTTGAGCGGCGCGGGCTGATCACGGGGCTCATCACGCAGAACGTGGACCGTCTGCACGAGGACGCGGGCAGCATCAATGTGGTCGACCTGCACGGCCGCTACGATCGCGTGATCTGCCTTAACGGGGGACACGTCTTCACCCGGCGGCTCGTGGCGTCGATTCTTGAGGAAATCAATCCCGGCTTCCTCGAAGCCGCGCAGGCTTTAGGCGTCGTGGAGATGGCACCCGACGCGGACGCCTCGGTGGAGGATCCCGAGCTCATCCGGTCGTTCGTCGTCGCCGTTTGTCCCGTGTGCGGGGGAACCCTCAAACCCGACTTCGTGTACTTCGGTGAAAATGTGCCCAGGGACCGGGTGCAGCGCGCCTATTCCATGGTGGACGATGCCGCGGCGTTGCTGGTGGCAGGTTCTTCGTTGACGGTAATGAGCGGGCTGAGATTCGTGAGGCACGCAGCCAAACTCGGCAAGCCGGTAGTGATCATCAACCGTGGGCCGACCCGCGGGGACGGGTTCGCGAACCTCAAAGTGGAAGCCGGAGTCAGCGGCGCGCTGGCCTGGCTTGCCGCCGAGCTTCCCGACTTGCTGCCTCTCGGGCAGCCGATTGGTGTTCCAGGCGAATGATCCGGTAGAGTACATGTTCGTTGGTTGAAGCGCTGAGGGTGCTGAAATCAGTCTTTGGGTCTTTAGCTCAGCTGGTAGAGCGCCACGTTTACACCGTGGATGTCATCGGTTCGATCCCGGTAGGACCCACCAGGAAAGAAGAGCCCCTGAACTGCGAATACGCAGCTCAGGGGCTCTTTTCAAATATGCAACGCGGAATGGTTTCGGAAAAGGACGCAGGTGACGGGGTGAGAGCGGCTACCGAGCGTCCAAATCCCCGTGCCACGATGAAAGACGTCGCACGGGTCGCCGGAGTCGGCGTCGGCACGGTCTCCCGGGTCGTCAACGGCAAGTCGAACGTGAGCGAGGAGAGCATCGCCGCGGTCAACGCTGCGATCGAGAGCCTCGGATTCCGTCGCAACGACAGTGCCAGGATGCTCAGAACCGGGGAGACGGCCAGTATCGGGCTGCTGGTCGAAGATGTCGCGGACCCGTTCTTCTCCCTGCTGAACCGCTCCGTGGAGGAGGAGGTCCTCCGACGCGATTCAGTGCTCCTGACAGCCTCCTCGGACAAGGATCCGGAGCGCGCCCGCAAGATGATCCTCACCTTCTGCGCCCGCCGGGTCGACGGCCTGGTGATCACTCTCCCCGAAGGCGGCGACGAGGAATACCTGCGTGCCGAGCTCGACGCCGGTACGAGTATGGTCTTCGTTGACCGCCCGCCGCGCGTGCTCGACGTCGACTCCGTGATCGTGGACAACCGCGGCGGCGCGCGCACCGGCGTCGCGCATCTCATCGGCTACGGGCATAGGCGGATCGCGTGCTTCACCGATCGGCCGGACCTCTATACCGCGAGCGAACGCATCGCCGGCTATCGGGCTGCGCTCGAGGAAGCGGGCATCCCGTTCGACCCCGAACTCGTCTACTCCAGCGCGACGACACGGGAACCGGTGGACGAGCCCCTCGGGCGGATGCTGGCGTCGAATGACCCGCCGACCGCGGTTTTCGCCGGCAACAATCGCACGAGCATCAACGTGATCGGCGCGCTGCGTATCCTCAACACGTCGCTGGCGATCGTGGGTTTTGACGACTTCGAACTTGCCGACGTCGTCGTGCCCGGGATCACAGTGGTGGCGCAGGACCCGAAGGCGATGGGGCAGATCGCGGTGGGGATGCTCTACAAGCGCCTGGACGGCGATGTCTCGCCCTCGCGGAGGATCACGCTGGACACCCGTCTCATTGTGCGGGGCTCGGGAGAGCTGAGCCGCGACGCAGTGCTCGCCGCGCGCTGACACCAGTTCGGAAGCCCCTGTAAATCCCACTTTGACCGGCACTCATCTCGGTCGCTACTTCTTCGCCGTTGACGCGATCGAGGTGCGCTCAGTAGACTCGGCCGCGTGGAAACGTTTCCACGCACCGCTATCCGCCACCGCTCGACGGCGGACGCCGGTGATGAGCGTCGATGCTCGGTACCCGTGAGCCAGGTCAAGGAGGACACCCCCACGATGTCAAGCCCACACGACAGTCCGGCGTTACGCCCAGGGAGCAGGTGGGGGCCACGTCGTTCGCGGCTCGCGCCGGCGATGGCGGTCGCGGCCGCGCTCGCGATCGGAACTCCGGTGGAGGCAACCGCAGCCCCCGCCGCCACTGACCTTTCCAAGGAGGTCAACCCGTTCGTCGGCACCGAGAGCGAGGGCAACGCCTACCCGGGGGCGACGCTCCCGTTCGGAATGGTCCAGCTCAGTCCTGACAACACCAACACCTACGGTTCCACGTCGTACAGCCACGATGCCGGTCGCGGTGTGGGGCTTCAGCCACCGGCACGTCAACAGCGCTGGTTGCCCCGCCGCCGGTGAGTTCCTGGCCTCGCCCAGCACCACCGCCACGCCCACAACCTCGCGGCGGTTCACGGGCATCCAATCCGGAAGCGAGTCCGCCACAGCCGGTTACTACGGTGTCACTCTGGACAACTCCGTCAAGGTCGATCTCTCGGCCACCACCAGAGTGGGCGCGCACAAGTACACCTTCCCGGCCGGCACGACCTCCAATCTCTCGTTCAACACGGGTCAGACGCTGCGCACCGCCGGCGCGAGTTCGGTCTCCTGGGTCGATGGGACCACCCTCGAGGGCTGGATCGACAACGGCGGATTCTGCAGCGGCAACGAGAAGAAGTCCCGCTACTACTTCAGCGCCACCTTCGACCGCGCTCCGCTTTCGACGGGCACATGGGGCACCAACGCCCAGTTCGTCGTCGGCCGGAACTCCAGCGAGGTCACCAACGGCAACAACGGTTTCGTCGCCACGTTCGATACCACTACCGACCGCGATGTCGAGGTGAGCGTCGGGGTCTCATACGTGAGCGTCGAAGGCGCCCGCGGTAACCGGATCGCGGAGGCGACCTCAAGCGGCACTCGGGTGCCGTTTGACCAGATCCGCGCGAAAGCCCGCGACGCCTGGAACGCCGAACTCGGCCGGTTCGAAATCACTGCGTCCGCCGAGCAGCGCAGGATCTTCTACACCCAGCTGTACAAGGCGCTGCTGTCACCGACCATCGGCAGCGACGTCGACGGCCGGTACACGGGAATGGACGCCAAGACTCACACCGCGGACGGCTGGAACTACTACCAGACGTTCTCGCTCTGGGACACCTACCGCACGCAGGCGACGTTCCATGCTCTGTTCGCAAAGAACCGCACTGCCGACATCGTCCGGTCGATGTACCAGGCCCGGGTCGAGGGCGGTTGGTTCCCGCGCTGGTCGCTCGGCTCGGTCGAGACGAACATCATGGCCGGCGACCCGGTCTCGCCATGGATCGCCGAGAACTTCACGCTCGGCACCGTGCCCGCCGATATCGCCGACCGGATGTGGGACCATCTCGTCGAGAACGCCACGACGGCGCCTCCCGCCGGCGTCGCATCCGTCGGCCGGCAGAGCGCCGCGTTCTACCTGGCCAAGGGCCACATCCCCTTCTACCCGGAGTCGGGCAGCGGCCTCGGCGGCCAGTTCGAAGAGTACCGCCACGGCGGCTCGGCCACGATGGAGTTCGCCGCTGCGGACGCCAGCATCGGCTCGGCCGCACAGCGTCTGGGCAAGACCGCGCAGGCCGCGGAATTCCTGGCCCGTGGCACCAACTGGTCGAAGCTCTGGAACCCGGATGTCACACTCAGCGGCGGTTTCAAAGGTGTCGTCAACGCCGTCACCCCCGACGGGAAGTTCGTCTCTGTTCCCGAGCTCTCGGATGTGACCCGGTCCGGTTTCCACGAAGGCACCCCCTGGCACTACCAGTGGATGGCGACGCAGGATGTGGTCGGTCTGCAGCAGAAGATGGGTGGTCGCGATGAATTCGTCAAGCGACTCGACTACTACTTCAACCAGCCTGCCCTCCAATCTGCTCCGGGGGTCTCTCCGGGTAGCTGGGCCGCTGGTGGCAGTACGTACTACACGAGCATCGGGTACAACCCGGGCAACGAGCCGATGATGATGAACCCCTGGCTGTACGGCTTCGTCGGTGAGCCGGCCAAGACGAACGATGTGCTCGCGGCCAACCTCAACCGCTTCCCGAACACCCCCGGCGGCGGAGTCGGCAATGACGACCTCGGCACCCTCGCCTCCTGGTATGTGATGGCCTCGCTCGGCATCCAGCCGGTGGCGCCCGGCTCCGGGATCATGGCGCTCAACGCCCCCAAGGTCCAGGCCGCCGCCATCACCCTTGAGAGCGGTGAAAAGCTGCGGATCACTGCTGCAGGCGCGAAGGAGTTGCTCCCGAGCTACATCGCCGGTGTGACTGTGAACGGCAAAGAGCACACGGCTGCCTGGGTCGACGTGGACGAGCTTCGGAACGGCGGCCGGCTCGACTTCGCGCTGTCCGGAAGCAAGACTGGCCTCAGCTGGGCCACGGCCCGGAAAGACTGGATCCCGAGTGTCTCCGCTCCCCGCAAGGCCACTCCGGTGATCGTGCCGGGTGCGGACTTGACCGCGATCGCCGGCCGGGAGAAGACAGTCGAGGTCGCGCGCGTCACATTCGCCGGTGCTGCCGAACCCATCACCGCAACGGTGTCGTGGGCAGGGAAAGACCCGGTCGCGGCAACTGTGACCGAGGACAACGGCGCCTGGGTGATCAGTTCCACCTCGACGTTCCCGGCTGCCGGAACCGTGAGGGGAGTGGTGAGCATCGCGAGTGCCTCGAACACGCCGAGGTTCTCGCCAGCGCTGTTCGAGCCGACCTCGGCCAACCTCACGGTTGTGGTCGGCGCCGCACCCGTCGACCCACCGGTCAAACCACCGGTCACTCCGCCCGTCGTCCTGCCGGTCAATCCGCCCGTCGACGCCGGGGTCACCGTGGTTCCCCCAACCACCGGAACCGTTAAGGCAACGAGCGGACTGGCCGATACCGGCATGGCCCCAATGGTGTTCTCCCTCACGCTCGCAGCTCTCGCCGCTATTGCACTCGGCTCGGCCTTGGTGATTCGCCGCAAGCGAGCGAACAGCTAGGAGACTGCCGACCAAGGAAGAAGAGCCCCTGATCTGCGAAAACGCAGCTCAGGGGCTTTCCTTCTATTCCGGGTACGTTCGTGTCCTGATGGTTGCCGCCAATCGTTCGGCGGTTCAGAATGGCAGCATGACGGCATCCGGAGATGCAGCGCGTGAGAAGAGGCTGGCGAAAATAGGTACAGCGGTGTTCGCCGCAGCTCCGGCTACCGCCGCCGGTTTGTTGCCGTGGGTTGTGACCCGCTGGAAAGTGCAACAGCCGGTGCCCGGCGGACTGGCGGCCCAGTGCGCAGGTGTTCTCCTGGTCGGCGCAGGCGCGGCCGTGATCACCAATTCGTTTGCGCGGTTCGCCCTGGAGGGAATGGGCACGCCCGCACCCTTTGCGCCGCCGAAGAACCTGGTGGTCAGCGGTTTCTACCAGTTCGTGCGGAACCCCATCTACGTAGGCGTTGGCGCTGCGATCACCGGACAGGGCCTGCTGCTGGGACAACCTAAGCTTTTTGGCCTTGCCGCGCTGGGCGCAATTCCCGTGGTGGCTTTCGTCAGGCTGTATGAGGAGCCAACGCTGGCAAGGAGGTTCGGCGCCGAGTATGAGGACTACCGTGCCAACGTTCCGCGCTGGCTGCCACGGCTCACACCCTGGCGGCAGCAGGGCCAGCGGCGCACCTGATTCGAGCCGGGAAAGTGGAAGAGCTCTCCACCGCGACTATTGGGGGATGCCGCGGTGGAGAGCTCATAGATGAATATACAGAGAATTTTTGGATATGGAAAGGAAGCCGCTCTCCGTCCGGCGCGTCCCATCCCGGCACCGAGCCACTATGATGGTGGTTGTTCAGTGGATTGAACAAGCGCGACTGCCGCGGACCGGAGTTCCGCTGCCCCTGGGTAGCGTTTCTGCCTGGCACGCGCCCACTCTGCGCCAGACGCACGATTGCGAAGGAGAATCATGGCCGATTCCCGCACCCCCCGTTCCGCCGAGGGATTGGGGAGCTCCTCGCCGGCGCCCGCCGTGACCCGCGCAGCCGCAGTCTTGGATGCCTTGGCGGAGGCACCTTCGGGCCGGCTGACGCTGAGCGACCTTTCGAGGGAGCTCGGGATTCCGAAGTCTTCCACGTCGAACCTGCTGCTCGCTCTTGAGGAGGCCCGGCTCATTACCCGCGAAGGTGCCGACTTTTCACTGGGCCGGAAGCTGGTTGAGCTTGGCGCCGCGTATCTCAGCAGGCTCGATGAAGTCCAGGAGTTTTACAAGTTCTGCGAGCAGGCACCAACGCTCTCCGGCGAAACCGTGCGGATCGCGATGATCGACGGCGACCACATCATCTACCTGGCGCGCTACGAAGGGCACCCGGCCGTCCGGCTCACGTCGAACATCGGCGACAAAATGCCGCTTTCCTTGAGCGCCGTCGGAAAGGTTCTCCTGGCCCAGCTTCACGACCATGACATCGAGGCGATGTTCCCGGACGACGTGGAGCTCCCTGTCATGACCCCGAAGTCCCTGCGGAGTGCCGCCGAGCTCAAAGCCCAGGTCGCCGCGATCCGGAAGCAGGGCTATGCCCTGGAGGACGAGGAATCCACGCTCGGCGTGGTTTGCCTTGCCGTGCCCGTGCCGACCCACGGGGCGCACGGCCCCAGTCTCGGTCTCTCGGTGACAGCCCTAAAGGCCACTTTTTCCGAGGAGCAGGCTGCCCTGATGGTGAAGGAACTCAAGGAGCTCGCCCACTCGCTGGGCAACCCGATGGGGTAGCGGATCCCGCCGCCCGGCCGGTCATAAGCCCGCCGCCCGGCGGGGTCATAAATAAATCTGATTACACCACTTGAAACTTGTCCAACGTGCTGTACTCTGTTCACTATAGTGATTCACGCCATGGCGGCTGACACTATCTCGCCAGGCCAACGGGGGTCTGGGGTGTTCTTGAGGGAGTGCTTGTGACAACTCGTACTAAGACAAAGCTTGCTGAGACGGACGGCGCAGTAGTTGAGCCGGAACAGCTGCGAAGGGCAACTCTTGCCAGCTCCGTAGGATCCGCCCTGGAGTACTACGACTTCTACATTTACGGCCTGGCTTCGGCCCTGATCTTCGGACCGCTGTTCTTCAAGCCCTTGGGTGAAAGCGGCGCATTGATCGCGTCGTTCGCCACGTATGGCGTCGGATTCGCGGCGCGGCCCTTCGGCGGTATCTTCTTCGGATTCATCGGTGACCGCTTCGGCCGCAAGATGGTCCTTCTGATGACCATTGGCATGATGGGCCTCGCCAGCTTCGCCATTGGCTTGCTGCCGACGTTCGACCAGGCCGGCATGCTCGGCGCTGTCCTCCTGGTGACGCTCCGTATTATCCAGGGCCTCGGTGCCGGTGCGGAACAGGCGGGCGCAACCACGCTGATCTCCGAAGTCGCTCCGCCCAAGCGCCGCGGCTACTTCGCTTCACTTCCGTTCGTTGGCATCCAGCTTGGAACCCTCCTCGGCGCCGGCACCTTCGCCCTGATTGGCATGGCCAACAAGAGCGTGCTCGAAGGCTGGCTGTGGCGTGTGCCTTTCCTCGCCAGCTTCCTGCTGATCGTCGTCGCAATCTTCATCCGTCTCAGGCTGAAGGAAACCCCGGTGTTCCAGGAGTTGGAGAAGCACAAGAACGTGGTGAAGAACCCCGTTGGAGAGCTCTGGAAGCACTCCAAAAAGAACGTGCTGGTGGGCATCGGCCTCCGCATGGGCGAGAACGGCAACTCCTCGATCTACTCGGCACTGCTCATCTCATTCATGTCCGTCAAGGAAGGCGTCTTCCCGGGCGACAAGTTCATCGGCCCGGTCGGTCTCTTGATCGCCGCCGGATTTGCCGCCGTCATGGTGGTTACGTTCGGTGCCTTGTCTGACCGAATCGGTCGCGTCAAGGTCTACCGCTATGGAGCCCTGTTCCAGGCAATCTTCGCGATTCCCGCCTTCTACCTGGTGACCCTCGGCAACGTGACCCTCGTGTGGGCCGTCATGGTGGTCGGCATCGCCCTCGGCGTGCAGTCCATGCTTGGCCCGCAGTGCCCGCTTCTGCCCGAACTCTTCGGCTCGCAGTACCGCTTCACCGGCGTCGCCCTGAGCCGGGAACTGTCTGCGGTCCTGGCCGGCGGACTCGTGCCCCTCGTTGGCGTCGCACTCCTTGCCGCTACGGGCAACTCCTGGGTGGTCCTGGCGGTCTACTCGCTGGTCCTGGCGCTGATTTCGTACATCACCACCTTCTTCACCCCGGAAACGGCTGGCCGCGACCTCCTTTCCCTGGAAGACGCGAAGTAGCTAGTCCCGTACCCCGAGGTACGCAAGCAGCGACGGCCCCCTCCGAAATTCGGAGGGGGCCGTCGCTTTGTTGCGCCGCCCCACACAGTAAGCCCCGCACAGTAAGCCCCACACAGCAAAGCGGCCCCTCCGGAAATACCGGAGGGGCCGCCAGGACGCGCTGGTTGTTCGCGCTTTAGTAGAAGTGCACCGTATCCACGAGGTGGGGGAGCTCCCCGCCGTCGAGGAACGTACGCAGGTTGCTGACGAAACGCTCGGCAATGAGGCGGTTCTCAGCCGCGCTGAGTGCCGACGTATGCGGAGAGACCATGACCTTGGGATGGTTCCACAGTGGGCTGTCCTGGGGGAGCGGCTCGACGGCGAAGACGTCAAGGCAGGCGTAGGACACCTGGCCGTTGTCCAGGGCTTCGAGGAGGGCCTCCTCGTCAACCACGGTTCCACGGCCAACGTTGACAAAGACCGTTCCGGGCTTCATGGCCGAGAAAACCTCGCGGTTGAAGAGCTTTTCCGTGTACGGCGTACCGGGCAGGGTGTTGACGACGGCATCGGCCGTGGCCAGGAGTCCTGCCAGGCCATCGTTGTCCGAGACCTCGTCGATTCCTTCGATCGCTTCGACGTTCCGCTTGGTTCCGCTGACCTTCATGCCGAGTGCGCGGGCGATGCGGGCGGTCTCAAGGCCGATTTCGCCGAGGCCCGTGACGACCAGCTTGGAGCCGTTGACAAGTTTGGTGGGGGTCCGCAGCTCCGGCCAGACCTTCGCAGCCTGGTCCTGCGCGAGTTCCGCGCTCCGCTTGAAGCCATTGAGGATGCCAAGGGCGGCAAACTCGGCAAGCGGAAGGGCGTGCACGCCTGCGGAGGTGGTCACCTTGAACTTCTGCAGGGTCTCGCTGTCGAGGCCGGAAGCCTTGACGGCGCCACCGGCGCCCGCTGCCATGGCGTGGATCCACTGCAGGTGCGGGTTGCTCAGGGCGATGCGGGCCAGCCCGGCCGGGTTCTCATTGGGGAAGCCGTAAAGGACCTGTGCCTTGTTCAGCATGGACCAGTAGCGCTCCTCTTGTTCCGGGGTGCGCTTGAAATCCGGATCGCCGGAGTGGTCGGCCGGAAAGCGCTCCGGGGGAAGAAGTTCGGGTTCGTAAAGGACAGTAATGCGGGGATCCACTGCGCGGATACGCTCCACATGCTCAGCTTCGAGCGGGACCGCGATCGCGATGGCAAGTTCATCAGTCGTCATAGTGTTCATCATACTGAATTGCGGCTAGGATATTGAACAGTTTTTGAGAATATGAACCACAAAGAAGTGAGGTGCAAACGGAACATGACTGCCAGGACCGTAGGTTTCGTGGGGCTCGGGCTCATGGGATTCCCCATGGCCGCCAATCTACTTGCCGGCGGCTGGGAAGTGACCGCCTGGAACCGTTCGGCCGAGGCGCTGGCCGAACTGGAGAAGCTCGGCGGGAAACGTTCGGAATCGGTTGCCGGGCTCCGGGACCAAGCCGTGATCATTTTCATGCTTCCGGATCTCTCCTATATCCAGGACGCAGCCGCGCCGCTGCTCGACTCCTGGCGTTCCAGCGCGCCGGTTCCGGGAACCACGATCCTCATCATGAGCAGCGTGTCTCCCACGGCCGTCCAGGAATTCGGCCGGACGGTCCAGGACGCCAGCGGCGGGAACGCGGTCGTCGTCGACGCCCCGGTCAGCGGGGGCACCAAGGGGGCGCAGGACGGCACGCTGGCCATCATGGTGGGAGCCAGCGAAGAAGACTTCCAGCGCTCGCTTCCCGTGCTCCAATCCATGGGCACCACGGTCCGCCGCATGGGCAACCTGGGTGCCGGTTCGCTGGCGAAGGCCTGCAACCAGCTGATCGTCGGGACCACGACGGCGGCGCTCGCGGAAGCAGCCGAACTCGCCGAGCGCTCGGGCATGGATGCTTCTGCCCTCTTCGATGTCCTGGCCGGTGGACTCGCCGGAAGCCGGGTCCTGGAGATCGTCGGCCCACGCCTGGCAGCCAAGGACTACGCGCCCACGGGTCCCGCGAAGTTCATGCACAAGGACCTCAATTTCGTGCTCGAAAGCGCCGAAGCGGCCGGTGCCGCTGTCCCGATGGCGACTGCCGGCGTCGAACTCTACCGCGAACTGATTGATCAGGGCCTCGGCGACCAGGACCTCGCAGTTGTCCGCCAGGCCATCGCCAACCTCAGCGACTCTTCCCTAAGCCCCTTGAACTAAGTAAGGAATCAACCATGAGTGGACTCTTTGATCTCACCGGGCGCGTTGCGCTCGTTACCGGATCCAGCCGCGGCATCGGCAACGCGCTGGCCCGCGGATTGGCCGACGCCGGTGCGACCGTTGTCCTCAACGGGATCAACGCCGAGCGGCTCAAGGACGCGGAAGCGGCCATGGCGGCGGACTTCGGGCCCGGCCGCATCCACAGCTGTGCGTTCGACGTCACCAGCGATACCGAGGCCTCCCGCGGTGTTGCCTGGGTCGAGGAGAACGTCGGCCCCCTCGATATCCTCGTCAACAATGCCGGAATCCAGCACCGCGTTCCGATGCTGGACTTGGATGTAAAGGACTGGGACCGGGTCATCACCACTGACCTGACAAGCGCCTTCCTCGTAGGACGTGAAGCAGCCCGCCACATGATCCCCCGGGGCCGCGGCAAGATCATCAACATCTGCTCCGTGCAGACTGACCTGGCGCGCCCCACTATTGCACCCTATGTCGCCGCCAAGGGTGGACTGCGCAACCTGACCCGCGCCATGACCGCCGAATGGGCGGCCTCCGGACTCCAGATCAACGGCATCGCTCCGGGTTACATCCACACTGAGATGACCCAGAACCTCGTGGACGATCCCGACTTCAACTCCTGGATCCTCGGCCGGACGCCGGCCCACCGATGGGGCACCGTGGCGGATCTCGCCGGCCCGGCGGTATGGCTTGCCTCCGAGGCTTCGAACTTCGTCAACGGGCAGACGATCTTCGTCGACGGCGGAATGACGGTGGTCGTCTAATGAGCGATTTCCAGCTTCCCCAGTCCTCACCCGCGGTGGTGGCCCACGCCGCCGGCGACCTTCGCATCGAGGACATAGCCCTCGTTGTTCCTACCCCTGACCAGGCCGTCGTCGAGATCGCCTACGGTGGCATCTGCGGCTCGGACCTGCACTACTGGCTCCATGGCGCGGCGGGGGAATCGATCCTCAAGGCTCCCATGGTGCTCGGCCACGAAATCGTCGGCACCGTCGTCCAGCAGGCCGCCGATGGCAGCGGCCCGGCAGCCGGAACCGCCGTCGCAGTTCATCCGGCAACCCCCGCTCCGGGTGCCGCCAGGTATCCGGAAGACCGGCCCAACCTATCGCCGGGGTGCACCTACCTCGGCAGTGCAGCGCGGTACCCGCACACGGACGGCGCCTTTAGCCGCTACGCCACCCTGCCGTCCCGCATGCTCCGGGCCCTTCCGGCCACGCTGGACTTGCGCACGGCGGCGCTTGTGGAGCCGGCCAGCGTTGCCTGGCACGCCGTCTCCCGCGCAGGTGACGTGGCCGGAAAGACGGCGCTGGTGATCGGAAGCGGTCCGATCGGCGCGCTGGCAGTAGCCGTCCTCAAGCGCGCGGGGGCAACCCGGATCGTGGCAGTCGACATGCACGACAAGCCACTTGAGATCGCGCGTGCAGTGGGCGCCGACGAAGTTCTCAAGGGCGATGACGCAGAGGCAATTGCCGCCGTGGAAGCCGACGTCGTCATTGAGTCCTCCGGCAGCCACTTCGGACTGGCGTCGGCCATCAAGGGCGCAGTACGCGGCGGCAAGGTGGTCATGGTCGGGCTGCTGCCCTCGGGACCGCAGCCGGTCTTCATTTCGCTGGCCATCACCCGTGAGCTCGAACTGTTCGGTTCCTTCCGTTTCAACAACGAGATTGACGAGGTCATTGCGGCGCTCGCGGACGGTTCGCTCTACGTGGATCCGGTGGTGACCCACGAATTCACGCTGGACCGCGGCCTGGAGGCCTTCGAGGTGGCCAGGAACTCCGCCGAATCCGGAAAGGTCCTGCTGAACTTCCAGCCGGTGGCCTAAGCACGCGGCCGTTCGACTGGAACAAATACCCGGGGCTGGCCTTCCCAGCCCGGCGACAGGTCCGCGATGGTCTCCCGCATGATGTTGGACGAGGCCTCGCGGGCCTTGTCGCCGTCCCCGTCCCTGATGCCCTGGGCTACATCCAGATGCCATTGCAGGGCAGCTTCCTTCGGATGTTCCGGCATAAGGCCGTGAACTGTCCGGCCGGTGAGTGTCTCCGCGACCTGCCCGATCAGGTTTGCGAACATTTCATTGCCGGAACCGGAGAGGACCAGCGCGTGAAAGCGGATGTCGAGGTCCAGAAAGGTGGGCATGTCGCCCGCACGGCCCGCTTCCCGCATGGCCAGGGAGATGTCCACCAGCTCGCTTCGCAGGGACTCGGGAGCGTTTTCGGCGGCCAGTTCCGCGGCTACGGGCTCGACGGCGGAGCGGAGTTCGGCGAGGGAGCGCAACTGTGCGCCGCGGCCTTCTCCAGCCAACCGCCAGCGGATGACAAGCGGATCGAAGGGATTCCAGCGATGCGCCGGGAGGACCCGGATGCCAACACGCTTGATGGTTTCCACCAGTCCCAGAGACTGCAATACCCTGACGGCCTCACGTACCACCGACCGCGACACTTTGAGTTCCTCCTCAAGGTGCTCAGCCAACATGACGTGACCGGTGGGGAGCTTACCGCCGACGATCCGGGTACCGAGGTGCTCGACCGCGCGGTAGTGGAGACTGGTTGACATAGTCGTAAGCATAGTGGCGTTGACCGCCCTGCCACCGGAAGCCCGGGCGCCGGCGAACTCCCCAGAGGACGAGCTCGCAACATAGACTCTTTTGTGACGCGGACGTTTCCAAAACGTGGGCGCAACTTTCCCAGACGTGGTCCGAATACGTATGGTTTATTCCAGCTACTGCTCTAGAAAGCGTTTCCTCGCTCTTAGCAGGACTCGATGCACAAGAATGAATTGGAGTTTTGATGTCAGCACACATCGGTGTCACCGGCCTCGCGGTGATGGGCGCCAATCTGGCCCGCAACCTGGCCCGCAACGGCTTCACCGTTGCCCTCCACAACCGCTCCGTCGAGAAGACCGACGCCCTGCTGGCCAAGCACGGCACGGACGGCGACTTCATCCGCACGGAAACCCTCCAGGAACTCGTGGACTCCCTCGAGAAGCCCCGCCGAGTCCTGATCATGGTGAAGGCCGGCAAGCCGGTTGACGCCGTCATCGACCAGCTCGTCCCCTTGCTGGAACCCGGTGACATCGTGATCGACGCCGGCAACTCGCACTACGAGGACACCCGCCGCCGCGAATCCGCGCTGGCCGAGAAGGACCTGCACTTCGTGGGCGTCGGCGTTTCCGGCGGCGAAGAGGGGGCCCTCAACGGCCCCTCCATCATGCCCGGCGGTTCCAAGGAGTCCTACGAGGCTCTGGGCCCGCTGCTCGAAAAGATCTCCGCCAAGGTTGACGGCAAGCCCTGCTGCGCGTGGATAGGCACCGACGGCGCCGGACACTTCGTCAAGATGGTCCACAACGGCATCGAATACGCCGACATGCAGGTCATCGGTGAAGCCTTCGATCTCCTGCGCTCCGGCGCTGGCATCGAGCCGGCCGAGCAGTCCAAGATCTTCGCCGAATGGAACAAGGGCGAACTCGCTTCCTTCCTGATCGAAATCTCCGCAGAGGTCCTGGGCCACGTCGACGCCAAGACGGGCAAGCCGTTCGTCGATGTGGTCGTCGATGCTGCCGGGCAGAAGGGCACCGGCCGCTGGACGGTCATCTCCGCACTCGAGCTCGGCTCCCCGGTTTCGGGCATCGCGGAGTCCGTCTTCGCCCGGGCCCTCTCTTCCCAGGCAGAACAGCGCAAGCTGGGCCAGGAGCTGCTCGCGGGCGAGGAAATCGCCGTCGAGGTCCCCGAAGACTTCGTCGAGGACGTCCGCCAGGCGCTCTACGCTTCCAAGCTCGTTTCCTACGCCCAGGGCCTGGACATGCTGACCTCCGCCGCGAAGGAATACGGCTGGGACCTCAAGCTCGATGAAATCGCTTCGCTGTGGCGCGGCGGCTGCATCATCCGCGCCGAGCTGCTCAAGGAAATCACCAACGCCTACGCAGCCGAGGAGAAGCCAGCCAACTTGCTGTTCGCACCGGCCTTCACCAAGGCGATCGCCGGCGCCCTGCCGGCATGGCGCCGCGTCGTGGCAACGGCCGTGCAGCTGGGCATCCCGGTTCCCGTGTTCTCCTCCTCGCTGGCCTACTACGACGGACTTCGCCGCAAGCGCCTCGCCGCAGCCGTCATCCAGGGACAGCGCGACCTCTTCGGCGCACACACCTACGGCCGCGTGGACGCCGAAGGAACCTTCCACACCCTCTGGGGCGAAGACAAGTCCGAGATCTCGGCAGTCGACACCCACTAGGGACCCTGCTGCCCCACTCGGTTCACGGCTAAGGCCGGCACTTCCGCGTTACTGTGGAGGCGCCGGCCTTTGCCGTAGGTACGTCC
The DNA here is from genome assembly GCF_040686575.1 of Arthrobacter sp. NPDC080073. NCBI lineage: Bacteria > Bacillati > Actinomycetota > Actinomycetes > Micrococcales > Micrococcaceae > Arthrobacter > Arthrobacter sp. NPDC080073. The sequence continues at coordinate 82,339 of NZ_JBFBKR010000009.1, read as the reverse complement.
TGAAGGAATCACCATCCGCCGCACGAGGGAGCAGTCCATGCCGCAACGCGTCGCATTTGTCACAGGTGCGTCAACCGGAATCGGTTTCGAAGCCGCCATCAAGCTCAGCAAAACAGGGATGATCGTGTACGCAGGGGCGCGGCGGGTCGAAAAGATGGAACCGCTCAAAGCCCACGGAATCAAGGTGTTGCCCCTGGACGTCACTGAGGATGACTCGATGAAGGCCGCCGTGGACCTTATCCTGGCCGAGCAGGGGCGGCTCGACGTGCTGGTCAACAACGCCGGATATGGCTCCTATGGTTCCTTGGAAGAGGTCCCGCTGGACGAGGGCCGGCGCCAGTTCGAGGTCAACGTCTTCGGTCTCGCCCGGATGTCTCAGCTGGTGATTCCGGTGATGCGGGCTGCGGCTTCGGGCAGGATCATCAACGTGTCCTCGATCGGCGGCAAAATGTATGAGCCCCTGGGAGCGTGGTACCACGGAACCAAATTCGCCGTCGAGGGCCTCAGCGATTCGCTCCGCCTGGAACTGAAGCCCTATGGCATCGACGTGGCAATCATCGAACCTGCCGGCACCGACACGGAATGGGGAACCATCGCCGGGGAGAGCCTGCTGATGGTCTCGGGACATGGACCCTACCGCGAGCAGGCCGGGATCGTGGCGGCCGCCCTTGCATCGACGTCGGGAACCGCTCTTTCGACTCACCCGCGTACTGTGGCGGGCGCCATAGTCCATGCGGCGACTTCGCGGAGGCCCAGGACCCGCTACCCGGTGGGCAGGGGTGCCTGGACCATTCTGGCCTTGCGGAGGGTGCTTCCCGACCGGGCCTTCGACACAGTTTTCTGGAACGCCTACAAACGCTTTTCCGGTTAGATCCGGTACTCGATGTAGTACTCGGCGGGGTCGACGGCGGGTTTCGTTTCGCTCTTGGCATCACGGTGCCGCCACGTCGCGGGAACGCCGGTGATGATCGATTCAGGCGGTGCGTCCTTGACCACGACGGCGTTGGCGCCGATCGCACTGTCGGCGCCTATGGTGATGGGACCAAGGACCTTGGCTCCGGCTCCGATGGTGACCCGATCCCCGATGGTGGGATGGCGCTTGACCTTGGCCAAGGACCGGCCACCCAGCGTCACTCCGTGGTAGATCATGACGTCTTCGCCGATCTCGGCGGTCTCGCCGATCACCACGCCCATGCCGTGGTCAATGAAGAACCTGCGGCCGATGGTCGCCCCGGGGTGGATCTCGATCCCGGTCAGGAACCGGGCAAGCTGGGAAATGAGCCGTGCCGGGAAGCGCAGCTCAGGGTGTTGCCACAATTTGTGCGTCACGCGGTGTGCCCAGATGGCATGCAGGCCGGAGTAGGCAAAAAAGTTCTCAAAGGAGCCTCGGGCCGCCGGGTCATGTGACCGGGCGGCCTCGAGGTCCTCCATAAGTCTTGCGAAGAAGCTCACAAAGACCTTTCTACAGGAAATGAAAGAAAGCGGTTGCGCGGGGTCCGCAATCAGCCGCGAATATCGTCAAAAAGCACGGTGGAGATGTAACGTTCGCCGAAGTCGGGAACGATTGCCACGATGAGCTTGTCCTTGTTCTCCGGACGCTTCGCGAGCTGCAGTGCACCCCAGACGGCTGCGCCGGCAGAGATGCCGCCCAGGATGCCCTCCTTGGTGCCAAGGGCGCGTGCGGTGGCCACCGAGTCCTCGAGGGTTGCGTCGAGAACCTCGTCATAGACGTTGGTGTCCAGGATTTCCGGGATGAAGTTCGCACCCAGGCCCTGGATCTTGTGCGGGCCGGGGGCGCCGCCATTCAGGATGGGGGAGTCCTTGGGCTCGACGGCCACGATCTGGATCTCCGGCTTGCGCTCCTTCAGGACCTGCCCGACGCCGGTGATGGTGCCGCCCGTGCCGACTCCGCCGACGAAGATGTCCACGCCGCCCTCGGTGTCCGCCCAGATTTCCTCGGCAGTGGTTGTGCGGTGGATCTCCGGGTTTGCCTCGTTGGCGAACTGCTGGGCCCAGACGGAGTTTTCCGTGTTGGCGACGATTTCCTGGGCCTTTTCGACGGCACCGCGCATGCCTTCAGAGCCCGGAGTCAGGACGATCTCAGCACCGTAAGCGCGCAGCATGACACGGCGCTCGGTGGACATGGTCTCCGGCATGGTCAGGATGACCTTGTAACCGCGCGCCGCGCCGACCAAGGCCAGCGCGATGCCGGTGTTGCCGGAGGTTCCCTCGACGATCGTGCCACCGGGCTTCAGCGCACCGGACTTCTCGGCAGCATCGACGATCGCGACGCCGATGCGGTCCTTGACGCTATTGGCGGGGTTGTAGAACTCCAGCTTCACGGCAACCGTGGCATCCAAGCCTTCGGTGAGCCTGTTCAAGCGGACCAGGGGGGTTCCGCCGATCAGCTGGGTGACGTCGTCGTAGATCCGTGCCATGTAATCATGCCTATTCTCTGAATGCGCTGAAATAGCTACTGCTGAGGTCAGCCTAACGAGCCGTGCTACACGCTGCTACGCGCGGAGCCACGAAGAGTAATATTTCCGGGCCTTGGCGAGCTTGGGGTTGATGATCACCTGGCAATAGCCTTGCTCCGGGAACTTGGCGTAGTAGTTCTGGTGGATGGATTCGGCCTCGTAGAATTCCGGCAGCCTGCTGACCTCGGTCACAATCGGCTTGGACCACAGTTTCTGGTTCCGCAGGATGGCTTCCTCGAAAAGGATCTTTTCTTCCGTGGTGGTGTAGAACATCGAGGAACGGTACTGGGTTCCGACGTCGTAGCCCTGGCGGTTGAGCGTGGTGGGATCGTGTAGTGCAAAGAACATGTCAAGGATAATGTCCGCCGGAATGATGTCCTCGTCGAAAGTCACGGCGACGACCTCCGCGTGGCCCGTCATTCCGGAGCACACATCGTAATAGTCAGGATTGCGGATATGCCCGCCCGTGTAGCCGGAAACCACCGAACTGACTCCCTTGGTCTTCTGGTAGACAGCGTCGAGGCACCAGAAGCAGCCTCCGCCAAGTACAAAAGTTTTCATGATCTCTTCAATGGCCGGGAGTCCCGGATGATTCCCGCACAACCTTACGGGACTGTGACGGCGCGGACCCGGGCAGTGGCAACAATCTCGAACCGGCCGGTTGCGGCAAGCGCGACTTGGCCGCCGGATGCGCAAGAATGTAATGCATGGAAGCTGTGAACACCTCGGTTGCAGATACAGGATCCGGCGAAGAACCGGAGAATGGCGCAGCCGGAACTCCAAGAGCCAGCACCCCTACGCTAGGTCAGGTCCTCTTGGCAGCGGAGGAGCTCTGGCCGGAATCGCTCGCCGAGGAATGGGACGAGGTAGGACTGGTGGTCGGACGGCCTACCGCCACCGTCACCAAGGTCATGTTCGCTGTGGATCCGACACTCGCCGCCATTGAAGAAGCCATTGAATGGGGTGCCGAGCTCCTCGTTACGCACCATCCTTTGCTGCTCAAGGGCGTCACCTCCGTTGCCGCCACGAGTGCCAAGGGCCTTGCTGTCCACCGGCTCATTGAGTCCGGTACCGGGTTGCTGACCGTGCACACCAACGGGGACTCCGCCGTCGGAGGCGTTTCCGATGTCCTCGCTGACGCGTTTGGACTGGACAACGTCGTGCCCCTGGCTCCTGCGGCCCACGGCCTGCCGGAAGAGGGCATCGGCCGGGTCGGCGACCTGCCCGAAGTCATGACCCTGGGAGATTTCGCCGCGCGGGTATTCGAGATCCTGCCCTCAGTGGCCGGCGGCGTGCGCGTCGCCGGGGACAAGGATGGGCTCGTGCGCCGTGTGGCCGTCTGCGGGGGAGCCGGAGACAGTCTCTTCGACGCCGTCCGTGCCAGCCAGGCAGACATCTACGTCACCGCGGATATGCGGCACCACCCCGCATCCGAGGCCCGCGAAGCTGCCGTTGACGGCAGGCCGTACCTCGTTGACGTGTCGCATTTCGCGAGCGAGTGGCTGTGGCTGCCCGCGGCGGCCGAAGCGCTCGGCAATGTGCTCGCTGACCAGGGCCACGACGTCGAGATCCGGGTGGCTACCACCAACAGCGATCCCTGGGACTTCATTCTGACTCCCGGCTAAGCGAGGCAGGGGAGCACCCCAGGCGCTAGAGTCGAGACAAGCAGGCCCAAGGCCTGGCTGGGGCTGAACATCAACCCCGGCACGATCAAGCGGAGGTAAGCGTGGCCAAGGCAGCACCGGCGGAACAGTTGAAATTGCTCGAACTGCAGGGGTTGGATGCGAAGCTCAAATCCTTGGCGAACCGCCGTCGCACGTTGGAGAACGACCCCCGCATCACCGATCTCCAGGACGCCCTCAGCGTGGCCAACGGTGCTCTCGGGACCGCGAAACTTGCCGTCCACGACGCCGAAACAGAGCTGCGCAAGTCAGAGGCAGACGTCGAGCAGGTGGCCAGCCGCATTGCGCGGGACGAGGCACGGCTGAACAGTGGGACGGGACTTTCCAAGGATCTCGTCGCACTGCAAAGCGACATCGCGTCGCTGAACAAGCGCCGCTCGGACCTTGAAGATGTCGAACTGGAAATCCTGGAACGCCTGGACGGACTCAGGGAGCGCCAAGCCGCGCAACAGCAGATAGTCGATGACATCCAGGGTTCCTTCTCCGGGATCCGTGCGGAGCTGGACGCCGCGATCGCCGAGATTGTTGCCGAAGAGGAGGATCTACGCGCTCAGCGGACCGCCTTCGCCGAAGGGCTCGACGCCGGGATGCTTGCCATCTACGAAAAGACCCTCGCCAAGCGCGGGGTGGGGGCCGCCCGGCTGTTCCACGGCAAGTCCGAAGGCTCGGGAATGACGCTCAGCCCGGGCGACCTCGCCGAGGTTAAAGCCGCTGCCGACGACGAGATCGTGTTCTGCCCCGATTCCGGCTGCATCCTGGTGCGCTCCGCCGAGTGGAACTAACTGCCTGTTTTCAGGATGATGCTGAGGGTGTGCGGCTTGCGCGCCGTGCCTTCCGTCAACTCCGCTGTCCAGATTTCCGAGGCAGCCTTGAGCAGCTGTTCGGGGGTCCCCGGTGCCTTGCCTCGACGGCTGAGCAAGTGCCGGGCCAGTTCGCCGCGGGTGTGCTTGGCGAAGTGGCTGACGACCGTGCGTTTGCCGTTGGACTCGGAAAAGACGTTGACGGAGACAGTCTGCGCCGCGGGCGGAGCCCAGGCCGCGGCGTATGTGCTCGAGCGGCAGTCCACGAGCAGCTCGCCCTCCACCCGGAAGGCGAGGGCCTGCGTAAGCTGCGGTTTCCAGAACGACGCGAGGCGCCCGACGTCGGGCAGGGCCGTTCCCATGGACAAGCGGTAGGCAGGCACGCGGTCGCCGAAGCCGATGGCGCCCCACAGGGCGGATACCACGAGGATCGACTCCACCGCCTTGCGGCGCTGTGCCGATGTCAGGGTCTGGTAGCCGAGCGCGTCGTAGAGGACACCGGAATACACCTGATGGGCAGGGGCTGCGGGTTCGGCGTGGAGCCGGGTATTGCGTTCGACGTCGTCCTTCAAGGATGCGCCCACCCCCAACAGGGCGAGGGCGTCCTCATGCGCGCTGACCAGGCCCAGCGCGTCGAGCACCTTGGCCCGGTAGCTGTTGAGTTCGGGAAAGCTCAAGGACTCCCAATCGAGGGCGGAGCCCCTCACCGCGGGGGTCTTGCCTTCGGAAGGCGGCAGCAGAATCAGCACCAGTCGATATTAGCCGCATTGCCGGGACCATTGACTGGTCGGGGTGCTGGGCCCGACGCCGGTAGACTGTAGGGCGGATGGGTTGGCTAGGCGGCCGCGCGCCACGCAAGTGGCTCGAGGAACGTCCGGGCTCCACAGGGCAGGGTGGTGGGTAACGCCCACTCGGGGTAACCCGCAGGCCAGTGCCACAGAGAACAGACCGCCCGCGCCTGCTTGTGCCAGCACGGGGAGGCAGCGGGTAAGGGTGAAACGGTGGTGTAAGAGACCACCAGCTCCCTGGGTGACCAGGGAGGCTAGGTAAACCCCACCCGGAGCAAGGCCAGACAGGACACGATTGAGGGCTGCTCGCCCGAGTGTCCGGGTAGGCCGCTGGAGGGCGTCGGCAACGGCGTTCGTAGATGGATGGTCGCCACTCCTTCGCCGGCAACGGCGCGGGAGCACAGAACCCGGCGTATCGGTCAACCCATCCCTCAGCCGTGTGTGAGTGAATTCACGCGTTCGGGCGGCCAAAGCCTCCCGTGCCAGACCTTAGAATGGACAGTGAACGTAGAAGTTCCACCGCCGGTTCTGCGTTCGCAGCCGGCGGTTTTTCTTTGCAGCGTTCGAGGTGTCCGGGCAGACCGAAGTCCCGCCGATGCCAGTGCCGCAGGATTACTCCGGGCGGCCGCCATCTACGTACGAGGACGTATGTAGCTGACCCTAGGAAGGTAGTTCTGTGAGCCAGTCATCAGATTCTTGTCTTGATACATGGATGGGCCGCGAAGCGCTGGCCGAGGCCATGATTCCGGTGATCGGCCGGCTGTACCGTGAGAACAACGTGGTGACAAGCATCCACGGGCGCAGCCTCATCAACAAGTCGTCGATGAACATCCTGAAAGCCCACCGTTTTGCGCGCCGGATGAGCAAGGACGAACTCCGGCTCGAGGAAACCGCGCCGCTACTGAACACATTGGCCGAACTTGAACTCGGGGCCGCCGCGATCGACATCGCCCGCCTGAACGAGAAGTACAAGGCCGAGGCCGCGGGCACGCCCCTGGAAGACTTCCTCCGTGCCGAACTTGCCGAGGTTGTGGGGCGCCGCGGCGCGGACGACCGGACCAGCACCGACGTCGTGCTTTACGGTTTCGGCCGCATCGGCCGCCTGCTGGCCCGCCTCCTGATCGAAAAGGCCGGCGGCGGGCACGGCCTGCGCCTGCGCGCCATCGTGGTCCGCAAGGGAGCCGAGAACGACCTCGTCAAGCGCGCCAGCCTGCTGCGGCGCGACTCCGTGCACGGTTCCTTTGAAGGCACCATCCGCGTGGACGAGGCCGCAAACACGATTACGGCCAACGGTGTCCAGATCCAGGTCATCTACTCGGACAACCCCTCCACGGTCGACTACACGGCCTTCGGGATCAAGGATGCCCTCGTGGTTGACAACACGGGCCGTTGGCGCGACGCCGAGGGCCTGTCCCAGCACCTGCAGAGCAAAGGTGTCGCGCGCGTGCTGCTCACGGCTCCGGGCAAGGGCGAGCTGAAGAACATCGTCCACGGCATCAACCACTCCTCCATCGAGGACACGGACAAGATCATTACGGCAGCATCCTGCACCACCAATGCGATCACTCCCGTGCTCAAGGCGCTCAACGACAAGTTCGGTGTCATTCACGGCCACGTGGAGACCGTCCACTCGTTCACGAACGACCAGAACCTGATCGACAACTTCCACAAGGGCGACCGCCGCGGCCGCTCGGCTGCCCTGAACATGGTCATCACCGAAACAGGCGCGGCCAAGGCGGTAGCGAAGGCCCTCCCGGAACTGCAGGGCAAGCTGACCGGCAACGCGATCCGCGTTCCCACCCCGGACGTGTCGATGGCCATCCTGAACCTGAACCTTGAAAAGGGAACCACGAAGGATGAAGTCAACAACTACCTTCGCGAGATGTCCCTGCACTCGGAACTGCGCAAGCAGATCGACTTCATCGACTCTCCCGAGGTCGTCTCCACGGACTTCGTCGGCTCCCGCCGTGCGGGCATCGTGGACGGCCTGGCTACCATCGCCAACGACAAGAACCTCGTGGTGTATGTCTGGTACGACAACGAATTCGGCTACTCCTGCCAGGTAGTGCGCGTCATGGAGGAAATGGCCGGCGTGAACCCGCCGTCGTTCCCGGCACGCAGCGTCTCCGTTGGCCTGGAGCCGAAGGCATCGCTGGAGCCGGCAGCGGTCTAGCCTGCCCTGGCCAAGGCCGGGAAAGACACAGGGTATTCCCGGCTGATGCGCTGGTATCAGCCGGGAAACCTGACCAGAATGGACGCATGGAAAGCGAAAAGATTCTGGAACATGAAACAACCCTGGAGCACGCACTGGACGTGGCGCGCGCCAACCTTAAGGAAGCCCAGCGCCTGCTTGACGAAGCCAAAGCCGCACACGCAGCGGGTGATATCTCCGAGGACCGGGTTATCCAGTTGGGGTCCCTTTTGGAGTTGGCGGCCGAAGACCTGAAACGCGTCACCAAGGAGCAGTAAGCCCGGCGCCCCGACTTCCCCTCCACACTGTGGATATCGGCATCGGCCACCTGACCCTCATCTAGTCTCAAGGGACGTAATCCTCCCCGAAAGGACACAATCCCTTGAGCACCACCTGGGCCGCCTATCGACGCGCCCGCCGCCAGTCCCTTCAGGCCTGGGTGCTGGTGATTCTCATCATCGCGGGTGGACTCGCCGGCATCGGATGGTTCTTCACCGACGGGCAGTTCGCAGGTGGCCAGGACCCGGTTAACGGGCCAACGGAAGCTCCGGTCTTCGACCCGGACTGGATGAAGCCGGTGGAAGCTGTTCAGCCCGTGCCCGTCGGTTCGGCCGTTGATGCCTTGGAGGCGCTTCCCGTGAAGGGACGGGCAGGCAAGGACAACTACGACCGCAACGAATTCGGCCAGGCGTGGCTCGACGTCGACCGAAACGGCTGCGATACAAGGAACGACATCCTGAGGCGGGATCTCACGGCGTCGGAGTTCACCGCAGGCTCCAAATGCAGGATCGCCTCCGGGGAGCTACGTGAGCCCTACGTCGGGCAGGTCATCCATTTCCGCAGGGGCTCCGAAAGCAGTTCAGCCGTACAGATCGACCATGTGGTGGCTCTCGGGGACGCCTGGCAGAAGGGCGCCCAGCAGCTCACCGCCAAACAGCGCCAAAGCCTCGCCAACGACCCCCTCAACCTCATTGCCGTTGACGGTCCCGCCAACGTGAAGAAAGGCGCGAGCGACGCCGCGAGCTGGCTCCCTGCCAACAAGGGCTTTCGTTGCCATTACGTAGCCCGTCAGGTTTCCGTCAAAGCCGCCTACCGGCTCTGGGTCACCCAGGGGGAGAAAGACGCCATAAGGCGCGTCCTGGACTCGTGCCCCGGTCAGCGGACCATCAGGGCGATGTAGCCGCCTGAGGGGGCGCCCGGGTCAGGCCTGGTTGCCCGGCGCCGGGGGAAGCACCAAGTGGCCGTGTCCAAGTTGCCAGACCCCGCCGTCGTCGATCCGTTCCAGCACCACCCGCTGAAGAGAGGTCTCGCGGGGGAGCCGATCGAGGTTTTCCAGGCCGCGCTGCCGGAAGGTGAAGTAGACGGCGTCGGCCGGAGCGTCTGAACAGCGGTCAAGGGTGAACCGGCGGGCAAAAGCGGCGATGTTGCTGTCCGGAAGTTTCCGGGCCAGATAGGGATCCAGCATCCACGAGTCGCAGCTCGCCACGGTGACCGCCTTGTCCGGGAAGTATCGCTCGAAGAACTCCCTGGCCTGGCTGAAGCTCGTGTCCACGAGGGCAGGGGAGAGGCCGCCGTCCTCGGGGATATGGACACCCAGCACCCAAGAGTCTTCAACGGCGGCTGGTCCTCCCGCGTCGCCGCGCACAAGGTGGAATTGCAAGCGGCCGATCCGGAAGATGTTTCCGGCCATGTGGAGGGTCAGCCACGCCCACGTGTCCAAGCCGAACCGTCCATGGACCCGTCGGTTGATACGAAGGTTCAGTCCTACGTCGGCCAGGATCGCGGCGGAGTACTCCGGCGGGATGCCGAGGGAAAGATGATGGCGGTGGACTACCGGCGCGAAGCGCAGGAGCGCTTCGATCCAGTCCGTTTCCGTGCAGCCATCGGCGGACGCGGACTTGCTTGGAAAGGTGCCAATTCGGGCGTGAAGGCTGGCAAGGGCCTGTCGCGTCCCGTCTCCGGGAGCTGACGCCAACAGCGAGGCACATGCCAAAGCGTCCTCGCCGTGGATGTCGAGAAGCTCGAACAATTCGTTCTGCGCGACGCCGGTCATCGCTCAGTGTCCGAAGGGGTCCGGGTCAACACCAGGCATCCAAGTCAGCCCGGGAACTCCCCAGCCGTTCTTCTTGGCCTGCTTCATCGCTTTCTTGGCGTATCGGTCAACAAGGCGGTCCACATAGAGCTTTCCGTCAAGGTGGTCGAACTCGTGCTGCATGACCCTCGCGAACCAGCCTGTCGCGACGAAGTCCACCGGTTGGCCGTCGCCGTCGAAGCCCTGGACGCGGGCCCATTCGGCCCTCTGCAGCGGGTAGTGCTCGCCGGGGAACGACAAGCAGCCTTCGACGTCTTCCTCCGGATCGGGAAGGGCGCCAGGGATCTTGGAGAGGGTGAGGACCGGGTTCACCAGAACGCCTTCGTCCGGTGCGTCGTCCTCGTTGGCGTATTTGAAGACGAAGATCCGCTTGCCGACCCCCACCTGGGGTGCGGCCAGCCCGACGCCGTTGGCGGCTTCGTTCGTCTCGAACATGTCGGCAATCAAGGTGCGCAGCTCGTCGTCGAACTCTTCCACCTCGCTCGCCCGCCGGTGAAGCACGGGCTCGCCCCAGATGGTGACTGGCAGGACGGTCATGTCAGGTGGTCCTCTGGTTCTCGGGTCTGGAATGGCCGAAATCGGCCGGAACAAAACAAAGGCCGCACTGGATATCCAGTACGGCCTTTGGCTGCGATCGATAAGCTGCTACCAATCCCATGAGGGTGAGCGACGGGGGTTGAACCCGCGACCTCCTGGACCACAACCAGGCGCTCTGCCAACTGAGCTACGCCCACCATGAGCCTTTTATGCTTTCGGAATGACCCGTTAGCTGTGAAGGCAACGACAAAAACTATACCCCGTCTTAGGGGGTGGTTTTGCCACTTTTGACCGTTTGGCTGAAAATTCCCGAAAAGGTGCCGCAGATCACGTGCTTTCCGGCGTCTCCGGTCCGGCCGCGATCTGCTTGGAAATCTTCTGTGCCGTTGCCGTATCAGGGCCAGGGGCCGGGACGAACACGGCCTCGCGGTAATAACGCAGTTCGTCGATGGAGTCCCTGATGTCACCCAGGGCGCGGTGGCCACCGTGTTTGGCGGGCGACTGGAAATAGGCGCGGGGGAACCATCGGCGCGAGAGTTCCTTGATGGTGCTGACGTCGATGACCCGGTAGTGGAGGTGTTCGACGATGTTGGGCATATCCCGCGCGAGGAACATCCGGTCGGTTCCGACTGAGTTGCCACCCAGCGGTGCCTTCTTCGGATCCGGTACCCACTTCTCGATGTAATCCATGACGATCGCTTCGGCTTCGGCCATGGTCTTGCCGTGCGGGAGTTCGTCCAGGAGTTTCGAGCGGGTGTGCATGTCGCGGACGAAGTCGTTCATCTGTTCAAGCGCGGCGTCTTCGGGTTTGATGACGACGTCGACCCCGTCACCCAGGATGTTGAGCTCCGAATCGGTGACCAAGGCCGCGACCTCGATCAGGGCGTCGTTTACCAGGTCGAGACCGGTCATCTCACAGTCAATCCAGACGATGCGTTCATTAGTAATAGGCACCCGCCAAGCCTACCGTTCGGGCGCGTCGGAAGGGTGTCGGAGCGCTCCATTCCACCTCTGCTGCTTACCGCGGCTGGTAAACTGGGCCGTTGTCGAGCGGTTGTTGCCTGCATCGATGAGCTGGACCAATGTACGTAGGGACTGGAATATCATGACGGCAGGCGGAACGGGCGTGGGCACCTCAAATAGCCGGGATGAGGCAAAGGAACCCGCGGCGCCGTCGGAGAAAGCCGCCGCGGGCCTCTATTCCCCGGACGCCGCGCGCATCGGCGGCGGCACCCCCGCCCAGATCAAGGCCTATGTGGCAATCTGGCAAGGATTTTTTGGATCCCTGATGATCTTCGTCGGCTCGATCGGTGCCGGCTGGATCGCCAACGGCTCGCCCATGTTCAGGCACCCCCTTGTCATCGCCCTGCGCACGGAGGGCTGGGGCGTGACGATCTCCACCATCCTGCTGACGGCCGGGGCCATGCTTTTGGTCAGGTCATGGTTGAGGCTCGGGCAAAGGCTCAAGGATTGGGGGCCTGGCTCGCTCAGGTCCGTGGTTGTCGCTGTTGCGGCGTGGGCGGCGCCCCTGATGTTTGCCGTGCCCATCTATTCGCGCGACGTGTACGCCTACACCGGCCAGGGCAGGCTGGTGCTGGAAGGCCAGAACCCCTACACCGCGGGCATTTCCTCGCTCAGCAACTGGTTTTCGCTGGGCGCCGATCCTGCCTGGGCTGAAGCCAAGACTCCGTACGGACCGTACTTCCTGTGGCTTGCCAGGTGGGTAGTGGGCACCACCGACGCCCAGCCCGATCTTTCTGTTCTGCTGTTTCGCGTTCTTGCGACCGTGGGAGTGCTGCTCTGCGTGGTGTATGTTCCCAGGCTCGCCGAATTGCACGGGATCAATCCCGGCCGCGCCCTGTGGATCGCGGTAGCCAACCCGCTCTTTCTCATCAGCTTCGTCGCCAGCGCCCACAATGATGCCCTAATGGTGGGCCTGGCCGTGGCCGGAATGTACTTCGCAGCTACCGGGCGCCACATCACCGGGCTTCTGCTGGTCACGGCTTCCATCGGCATCAAGCCGATCACGGTACTTCTCCTGCCTTTCATAGGCCTCATGTGGGCGGGTCCGGCAGCGAGTTGGGCCCGCAAGTTCCTCTTCTGGGGCGCGACGGCGGGGATCAGCTTTGCCGTCCTGGCAGTGAGCGGAATTCCTTACAACCTTGGCTTTGGATGGGTCTGGGCCATCCTTGACCCGACGCCCGGCTACACGGGATACTCGCCTTCGGGCTTCCTCGGCCAGCAGGTCGAAGTGATCGCCAATCTCCTCGGCCTGCCGGGATCCACCGTAGCCACTGGGCTCCGGATCCTCATGAAGTGGGCCGGAATCGGGCTGGTGGTGTTACTGATGTTCCGCGGCGACTATTCACGGCTGGTGCGGCGAGCGGCCCTGGCGTTTGCCGCCGTCGTCATGCTTTCGCCGATTATCCAGCCGTGGTACATCCTGTGGTTCATCCCGCTGCTCGCGGTCACGGGCATCAGGGACGACTGGCAGATCAAGTCCCTCTATGTCGCGGTCACGTTCTTCGTGGCCTTCGGCGCCCAGGACCAGATTTCGGTGCTGTCCTTCGTGGAACTGAACGTCAAAGTGTCCTCCCTGTCCTTCCTCGTGGCCTTGGGATTCACCGTCTACCTGATGGTGTTGGACGTTCACACGCGCAGACTGTTGATCCGTTCCACCCCTGCGCAACTGCTCCGCAGGCTTGAGCGGCGGCTCAGGCGCTCTGAATAGCGGTTCTTGCGCTGGCCTTGCGGCCCAGTTCCAAGGTCCGCTGCACGGACCACCAGAGCAGGACAACCAGAAGCACGTTCCGGGCGGTGAGCACTGTTGCCATCACGGGGTTGGCATGGATCAGCGGCGTGTAGAACAACGGGTAGATCACGAAGGTCGTCATGGCGATCCCCATCAGGAGGGCCGCGGGAACCCGCCAACGATTCCAGTCGTGGGTCAGCCCGGCGATAACCACCGGCGCGAGCCAGATGATGAATTGGGGCGAACCCACCTTGTTGAACACGATGAACGCGGTGGTCATCATGAGGGCGCCCTCGAGGAACAGCTCTTCCGCTTCGGCACCCCGCCGAAGCGCCCAAAGCAAAAGGGCAGAGCTGGCGACGGCGGCAAGCACCAGGAGCGGCTGCATCATGAATGCCGCCACATTGGCCCCCGGCCCGTATACCTCGGTGGAATTGATGGCGACATTGTCGGCAATTTTGGAACCGCCGATGTTGAGCACACTCAGCCAGACCCAAGGGGTCGAGAACGTCGCTTCAAGTTGCATGCCGCGCTCACCCTGGTTGGTCAAAAAGTCGAGGATATGCGGGAGGCCGCCGGAAAGGTAGGTGCCCAGTGTGACGGCGGCGGTTACGGCGGCGCCGCACGCGATGATCCGCAGCCTGCGGTGGCTCGCGATGATGATAGGCACCAGAACGGCGGCCGGCCAGACTTTGATCCACGTGGCGATGCTGAGGAGGATGCCCGCCGCCACGGGCCGCGTGGCGGCATACAGCAGCGCGACCAACACGATGGGTGCCGTGATGCCTTCCACGCGCGCGAAGCTGAGGTAGCCCATGAAAGCGGTGAAGAACAGCCACCACCAGGCAGGGGCAATGCCCGTTGTCCTGCGCGGGCCGCGGGTCAGGATGAACAAGCCGGCGGCATTGAGCGCGGTGATGATCAACGTCCACACCAGCAGGTATGGGCCCGGGCCCGCGATGTTGGCCAGGAAGATCGGAATCTGGGCGAGCACCGGGTATACCCAGGGGCTGATGGCTCCGTGGAGATCCGCGGGGTTGTAGCCGGCCATGGCCCACTGGCGGTACTGCTCAGTGTCGCTGAACGTGTTTCCGGACAGGAAGAAGCTTGCCATCCAGCCGAGGAAGTACACATGGATGGCGGCGAAACCCCACCAAACGCTTGAGGGACGGCCGAACCAGGCGACGGCGGCAGGCGGCAGGGCGGCGTCGCGCACGCGGGCCAGCCCGTCAAAGAATCGAACGGAAATCTCAGGACTCCTTGGCAGCGGCGGCCGGTTCGTTGGCCGGGATCTTCTTGCCCAAAAGGTACAAGCGGCGTACGGACCAGCAGAACAGGACCACCAGCAGGACATTGCGCACCGTCAACACCAGCGCCATCCAAGGGTTGTTGTGGCTGAGTGCGTCATAGAAGAGGGGGTAGATGAAGTATGTCGCCACCCCGATGGCGATCAGCATCGCCGCGGGAACCCGCCAATCCTTCCAGCTGTGGGCAAGCCCGACGGCGACAGCAGGCGCCAGCCACACCATGAACTGGGGTGAGCCGACCTTGTTGAATACGACGAAAGCCGTGGCCATGGTGAGGGATCCAGCCAGCAACAGTTCGGTGCGGTCCGCCCCGCCTGTTCGCTTGCCGTTGTGCAGTGCCCAGAAGGTCAGGGCGGCAACCAGGATGGCGGCCAGGACAAGAAGGGGCTGCATAAGGAACGACATGAAGGCCGTGCCAGGGCCATCCACCTGCATCGAGTTGATGTCGGTGTTCATGTACATTCTCGAGTCACCCACATGGAGGACCGAGAGCCACAACCATGGAGTGGTGAAGGTGGCCTCCAACTGCATGCCACGATCGCCTTGCTGGGTCAGGAAGTTGAGGAGCTTCGGCAGCTGACCTACGGCAGCCGTGAGGGCGATGACTAAGACGCTGGTGAGAATTCCGGCAGCAACCACTTTGGTTCTCTGCTTGACCACGGTGAACAGGGAGAGCATGACGGCGGCCGGCCAGACCTTCATCCAGGTGGCAATGCTCAGGAGGGTCGAGGCAATGAAAGGGTTCGAGACCCCGTACGCCAAGGCGATCAGCACGATGGGGGCAGTCAATCCGTCGACCCGGGCGAATCCGAGCCAACCCATGATGAAGACAAAGACCAGCCACCACCAGCCCGCCGGGATGGCCTCGCGACGGCGGCCCCGTCCCGTGAGCTTGGCGAGGGCGGCTCCGTTGAGCAGGGTGATCATGAGCACCCAGAGAAAGAAGAACGGACCGGGTCCGGCCACGCCCGCGACGGCCATGGGCACCAAGGCCAGAACGGGGTATACCCACGGGCTGGGCCCGCTGCTGAGGTTCTCATCCCGGAACCCGGCAGAGGTCCACTCCCGATAGATGAAAGTGTCGCTGAAGGCCTCGCCACGCAGCGAAAGAATCAGGGCGAACACGAGGAAGACCAGGTGCACGACGCAGAAGCCCACAAACAAGCCCTTGGGAGAATTGAGCCTTGCCTCCACCGAAGAGGGGAGAACACGATGCCGGAACCGTGTGAGCGCGCTGAAGAATGAGTCCGTGGAAATGGGAGGATCCTTGTCAGGTAGTTATCGTCACAGGGTGCCGTAAGAGCCCCATCCATCCTATCCCAGGCCACTTTCGCGGCCGGACCCACGGGCCGGTTGGCCCCGGGAAGCCAGGGGCGGCGATGCTACAGTTGCACTAATCCATGGCAGCCGGCAGTGCCACTTTGGCCCGGATGCGGCAGGGAACCGGACAGGATTTGTTTGATGGTGACGTCGAAGTTTCGTGAGCGTGAGGTGGGGAGTTCGTTGGCTCATCCAGAGGCGCTTGGCGATTCCAACGCCCCGGTACACGGCACTGTAATAGAGAAAGTGGCACGGAAGGCGATCCTGCAAGGGTTCGTCGGTTCGCTGCTCATGGTGGCAGGGTCGGTCGGGGTCGGCTGGCTGGCCAGTAGCAGCGCCTTGATCCGGACCCCCGTCTTCATCATGGCCAGGACGTCTCCGGTTGGAGTGATCCTCTGCACCGTAATGCTCTGTCTCGGCGCACTCCTGCTCCTGCGCTCCTGGCTTCGCATTGCCCAGCGGATCGGCGGTTGGAACCCGTCCTCGCGCCCTGTCCTTCGGCGCGCATTGTGGATGTGGGCGGTCCCGATGATGTTCAGCTTGCCGTTGTTCAGCAGGGACGCATATGCCTACATCGGCCAGGGCCGTCTCATGGAGCAGGGACTGAATCCGTACACCAACGGCATCTCAGCCCTGAGTAACTACTTTTCGCTTGGACCGGACAAATTGTGGACCGAAGCACCGACGCCATACGGTCCGCTGTGGCTCTGGATCGAACAGGGCGCCGTGTGGGTGAGCGCCAGTGTCCCCGAGCTTGCACTGATTCCCTTCCGCCTGGCTGCCCTCGCTGGGGTCATGCTGCTCGCGGTCTACGTTCCCCGCTTGGCCGCGCTCCACGGCGTGAACCCGGAGCGGGCGCTCTGGCTTGGGGTCCTCAACCCGGTTCTCCTGATCAATTTCATCGCCAGCGCGCACAACGACTCCCTGATGTTGGGACTGGTTGTTGCCGGGTTGTACTTCGCCTCCGTCAAACGGCCCGTGCTTGGAATCGTGCTGATCACGGCCTCGATCGCCATCAAGCCGATTACCTTGATTGCGTTGCCTTTTGCCGGGCTGCTGTGGGCCGGTGCCCGTGCCGGCTGGGGCCGCAGAATGCTCTGCTGGTCTGCAACGTTGGGTTTGTCCCTGGGACTGCTGGCAGCCGCAGGATTGGTGAACGGCCTGGGGTTCGGCTGGCTTGGTGCCCTCCAGACTCCCGGTGCCGTCTGGATCTGGTACGCGCCGGTGGGGTTGCTCGCACACACGGCAGGACTCGTCGTAGGGCTTTTCGGGGGTCCCGGCGTTCCCGTGACGGATGTTATCCAGACCATCGGAACAGCGGTCTCAGCGCTTGCCATCGTGTGGCTCGCCGTACGGACGCCTGGCCGCGGATTGGGTTTGCCCGCGCCGCTCGAGAACGAAACCGAGTTCAACAAGACCGTGCTTCGCCGGATGGCTTGGGCCTTCGCCGCCGTCGTCGTCCTGGCGCCGGTGATCCAGCCTTGGTACATGGTGTGGCTGCTGGTGTTCTTTACCGTGACGGGCATTGCGGACGGCGCCCAGCTTCGGACGGTGTTCTATTTGACGGCGTTCTTCACCCTCATCGCCCTGACGGACCAATTGAGTGTCTTCCCGTGGATCCCCATTGAGGTGGTGCGCGGAGTGGCCATCGCCATCGCGGTCTCCTTCATCGCCTACCTGGTGTTCTTTGACAAGAAAACCCACGTGCTCTTCCGCCCACGGCGCGGAACTTTGAAACTCAAGCTCAAACCGAAGTCCTGAACCGGATTCACCCGAGGTGTTTCAGCGCGGTCGCGAGGACCGTGCGGCGGACTGCGGGGACCCCGACACCGAGGTAGGGCATGGCTGATTTCATGTACGCCTGTGCCGCTTTCGCACGGTCCGGATCTGCCTCTGCCTGCAGGCGTTCGCGGATGATGGCGATTCTTCGGTGTTCCATACCGAGACTTTAGGACACTCCTGCGCCAGGGCGGACCCGCCGCCAGCTTGACTGGGATGGCGGCGCCCATAGAGTGGGTGGAAGAGTTCGTCCGGCGGCCGGTCCGGCCCTGGTTCCTCGTACTTGGAGGCCTCAGTGTCTATGGTGAAGACCCCAGAAGAGATTGCGCTCATGCGCGAAGCCGGAAGAGTGGTTGCCAACACACTTTCGGCGGTTCGTGCGCACGCCGGGGTTGGCGTATCCCTCAAGGAACTCGACGAGGTGGCGGCCGCTTTCATGGGGGCCGCCGGGGCCAAGCCCGCGTTCCTGAATTACCGTCCGCGGTGGGCGTCCACTTCCTTTTCAGGGGTCATCTGCACGAGCGTCAATGACGCCGTGGTGCACGGCATCCCGGACGGATATGTGTTGCAGGACGGCGATCTGTTGAGCGTCGATTGCGGGGCATTCGTAGATGGTTGGTGCGGGGACGCGGCAGTCAGTTTCATTGTGGGCACCGTGGATCCGGTGGACCAGGAATTGATCGATGCCACGGACGCTGCCCTCGCCCGCGGAATCGAGGCCGCCAGGATTGGAAACAAGATGGGCGACCTCGCGTACGCCATTGGCGGAGAAGCCAAGCGCAGCGGCTACGGGATCCTTGCAGATCACGGCGGGCATGGCATTGGCCGGACCATGCACGCCGAGCCGAGCGTGCCGAACCTCGGGCGGCCGGGCCGTGGCGTGAAGCTCGTTGAGGGCCTCGTGATCGCTATCGAGCCGATGTTGATCCTAGGCGGCAGCGACGACTACTACCACGATGACGACCAGTGGACACTGCGCTCCGCCAACGGCCGCCGTGCGGCGCACAGCGAACACACCGTGGCGATCACTGCAGACGGCCCGGTTGTGTTGACACTGCCTTAGCTGGGTTGTTTCGCGGGCATACCGGGGTTGGAGAATCAGCGCCGCAGGCGCATGACCGCCCTTCCGGGTACCGCTGTGGAAACCGTAAAGAAGCCAGCCGCCTCGAACAACTTCACAGTTCCTTGGTAGAGATCGGCCGGTCCGGCCTTGGGCCGCAGCGAGGGATCCACGGGGTAGCCTTCCACGATTTCGGCGCCATGGGCGAAGGCATGCCCGACGGCGGCCTCCAGCAATGCGGCGGCCACCCCGCTCCGGCGGTGGCCGGGAGAAACCACGAAACAGCTCACCGACCAAACTCCCGTGCCTTCATGGGCACCTGCTCCCGCGGTTTTGAGGACCTTGGATCGTTCGATGCGCGGATAGCACTGGCGCGGCTCCACGGCGCACCAGCCCACCGCTTCGCCGCCCCGGAACGCCAGGACGCCGGGTTCGGGGCCGTCGTCGAATTTGGCTTTGAGCTGTTCCTTTCGCTCATCTGGGGGAGTGGTCTTCCAATCCTGGCCGGTGAGTGCGAACCACCGGCACCAACAGCGCGAGGGCTCGCCACGGACGCCGAAGAGCCTTTCGACGTCCGGCCAGCTTGCGGGGCCCGTGGTGATGGCTGCGGAGTTGTGGCTCATGCAACCAGCCTAGAACGCAGCGAGGGCCAACGCCCGGGTTGCGGTGGCGGGTGTAACCCCATCCCGGGCCGGACGGCTAGCCGCTTGCCGTTGCCTCGTCTAATGGCGCGTGGGGTCAGTGATGAGCTCGACCCCGTCCGGCGGGGCGGCCCCGAGCCCATCCGGTCGGCTGAGTGGTCCCGCCTTGGCCTTAGCCGCCCGCCCGGTTCCGGCGTCGCGTTCGCGGTGTTTGGCAAACCGTTTGCGATTTTTGAGCGCCGGGGGTCGCCTCCCGAAGATCAAAACAAGTGCTACGAGTGCCGCGCCCGTCAGCACCGCAATGACCCAGATCCATTGTTGTCCGTCCAAGTTCTTCACCAATCTCAGGTCGTCGATTGTCTGTGCTCAGTCGTGGCAGTCCGGCCTGTCCGGCTCGGAACGGATCCTCAGCGAAACATTAGATTGGCTCGTAATCACCGTCGCGAGTGGTCCATACCCGACTTTTGAGCCTCTTGCGCTGCTGTCGTTAATCAAGGAGGCTCCGGTCCGCAGGCTTTACGGACTTTCGGTACGGAGGAAATGATTCTGGCGGATAAACGGGATCCGATGCATCCGAAGGCAAGAGAAGAGCGGCTCTGGACTACGTTTCCGCAGGTCAGAGCCGCTCTATGAGTGCCCCGGGAGGGAATCGAACCCCCGACCAAGAGATTAGAAGGCTCCTGCTCTATCCTCTGAGCTACCGAGGCAGGCGACGCACGCACAGCACATGGCTGAGGTGCCACCAAGAGTTTACATTGCGGCGGCTGCCTGTGCAGTCAGCTCGCCTTCGACCGTGACTCTCCCCCCACAGGCGGCCATTGGGCTTGGCTATCCACATACGCGAAGTGGATACTGCCGCGGATCTGCGCGGCACGTGAAGCTGAAAGGGCCAGACAGGCAGCTCAACTCACGTTAGGACAAGACCATGAACGACATCATCACTGTCCGGGGATTCGTTGCCACGGAACCCAAAAGTTCGACTACCCCGGGCGGAACGGGGACGGCCTCGTTCCGGCTGGGCTCAACCGCCCGCAGGTTCGACCGCGCGAACGATGCCTGGGTGGATGGCAACACCAATTGGTTCAGCGTCCAGGCGTTCAGGCATCTCGCGGGAAACATCGGATGCAGCGTCAAGAAGGGCCAGCGGGTCATCGTGGTCGGGAAACTCAAGTTGAGGCAATGGGAACACGACGGCAGGATCTACCACGTTGCCGAAATCGTCGCCGAGTCCGTGGGGCACGACCTCATGTGGGGCTCGGCGAACTTCATCCGGACCACCGGTAGCACCGGCCCGCAAAGCACGCCCCTGGCCGCCGAGGCAGAGCCGGAGAACCCGTGGCCCTCGGACGAGGAAGACGGTGAAGACGGCCCGCACGACGACGAAGACGGCAGTGCCGCAGCCGAACGGGAAATTATCCTCCCGGCCGGAGAAGGCGATGAGTCGGTTCTCGTTGATACCCGCACCGGAGAACTCGTGGACGCTCTGAAATGACTCGGGCGTCTGAAATGACGCCGGCGCCTGAAACCGGGATGGCACGGACATCCGCGGATGCCGTGTGGCGCAGCGCGTAGTGCATCGCATGGCAGAATGGCCGGGTGATGAGCAGGGGAACGCCGCGAAAACGATCAGAACGCCGCGACGCGGCCGGGAGCCCGCGTTTGCTGCTTGCAGTACCGTTAATCGTGGCCGGGCTGATGGCCGGCTGCACGGCGCCTGCTCCTGTGGTGTCAGGAAGCACGGCGGTTTCATCGCCTGCCCCATCGAACACAGCCACTGCCGCTCCCGCAGTCACCCCCAGTGCTGGAAACTCACCGGCATCGGCGTCCGCTTCGCTCAGCCCGGGCACGGCGGCCCTGAAGCAGACCATGGAGTCCGTACTGAAGACCATTGCCGCCGCAACTCCGAAACCGGCACAAGACGAACTGCGATCGCAACTCGTATCGGCCGGCATTCCAGCCCCTGCTGTGGAGGTATCGGCGAGCAAGACGCCAACGGGGCTGGATGTCGACGCCATCGAGGCCGCGGCGAGACTGGACAAGGACTGCGTCATGGGCGAGATCAGGGCCGGCCAGGTTTCCGTGACAGTCTTGCCAGTATTGGCCAGCGGCAAATGCTTCGTCGGGGATTCCCGCTAGCAGGGCCGAATGTGAGTTATGCCTTGCCACCCATTAGATTTAACGGCATGGCGGAATTCATTTATACGATGACCAAGGCTCGCAAGGCCGTTGGCGAAAAACTAATCCTGGACGATGTCAGCATGTCGTTCTTCCCTGGCGCGAAGATCGGCGTCGTTGGCCCGAACGGAGCCGGCAAATCCACGATCCTGAAGATCATGGCTGGTATCGACACACCGTCGAACGGCGAAGCCCGCCTCAGCCCCGGCTACTCCGTGGGCATCCTCCTGCAGGAGCCGCCCCTGAACGAGGAAAAGACCGTCCTGGGCAATGTCCAGGAAGGCGTGGGCGAGATCTACTCGAAGATCCAGCGCTTTAACGAGATCTCCGAGGAAATGGCCAACCCGGACGCCGACTACGACACCCTGCTGGAGGAAATGGGCCACCTTCAGGAAGCGATCGACGCTGCAGATGCGTGGGACATCGATTCCCAGCTCGAGCAGGCCATGGACGCACTCCGCTGCCCGCCGGGCGACTCCGACGTGACTGTCCTGTCCGGTGGTGAACGCCGGCGCGTAGCTCTCTGCAAGCTCCTGCTGCAGAAGCCGGACCTCCTGCTCCTTGACGAGCCCACCAACCACCTGGACGCCGAAAGTGTCCTGTGGCTGGAGCAGCACCTCTCGGCCTACCCTGGTGCCGTCCTCGCCATCACCCACGACCGCTACTTCCTGGACCACGTCGCCGAGTGGATCTGTGAAGTGGACCGGGGCCGCCTGTACCCCTATGAAGGCAACTACTCCACGTACTTGGAGAAGAAGCGTGCCCGCCTCGAAATCCAAGGCAAGAAGGACGCCAAGCAGGCCAAGCGCCTCAGCGAGGAACTTGAATGGGTCCGCTCCAACGCGAAGGGTCGCCAGACCAAGTCGAAGGCCCGTCTGGCCCGGTACGAGGAAATGGCAGCCGAGGCCGACCGCACCAGGAAGCTCGACTTCGAGGAAATCCAGATTCCGCCAGGACCGCGCCTGGGTGGCCTGGTCCTGGAAGCCAGGAACCTGCAAAAGGGCTTCGAGGACCGGACCCTGATCGACGGGCTTTCGTTCACGCTGCCCCGGAACGGCATCGTCGGCGTCATCGGTCCTAACGGCGTCGGCAAGACCACCTTGTTCAAGACCATCGTCGGGCTGGAACCGCTCGACGGCGGCGACCTCAAGATCGGTGACTCGGTCAAGATCTCCTACGCAGACCAGAGCCGTGGCGGCATCGACCCCAACAAGACCCTGTGGGAGGTCGTTTCAGACGGTCTGGACTTCATCCAGGTCGGCCATGTTGAAATGCCGTCCCGCGCCTACGTCGCAGCCTTCGGCTTCAAGGGGCCGGACCAGCAAAAGAAAGCCGGGGTGCTCTCCGGTGGTGAGCGTAACCGCCTGAACCTGGCGCTGACCCTCAAGCAGGGCGGAAACCTCCTGCTTCTTGACGAGCCCACCAACGACCTCGACGTCGAAACCCTCAGCAGTCTTGAGAACGCCTTGCTCGAATTCCCCGGCTGTGCCGTAGTGGTCTCGCACGACCGGTGGTTCCTCGACCGGGTTGCCACCCACATCCTGGCCTACGAAGGCGACGAGGAGAACCCGTCGAAGTGGTACTGGTTCGAGGGCAACTTCGAGTCCTACGAGGAGAACAAAGTGGAGCGCCTTGGTGCGGACGCTGCCAAGCCGCACCGTGTCACGCACCGCAAGCTGACCCGCGACTAAGCGAATTGCTCCACAGAAGGCCGGTGCCCCGGATATTTCCCGGGGCGCCGGCCTTCTTGCTTCGAAGATCCTGGCTGCGTTGCGGCAGCTACGACGGGATCCGGAGCATGCCCTCTTGCGCTACCGTGGCGACGTGCCGGCCATCGCGGCTGAAAATCTTGCCGGTGGCGAGTCCGCGGGCGCCTTGGGCGCTGGGGGACTCCTGCACGTAGAGCAGCCACTCGTCCACACGGACAGGGCGATGCCACCACATGGCGTGATCAAGGCTCGCGACGCTCATGCCCGGCGTCATCCAGCTCAATCCGTTCTTGCGCAGCACCGATTCCAGGATGGTGTAGTCGCTGGCGTATGCCAGGGCGGCAAGATGAAGGTTGGGATCGTCCGGCATGGGGCCGAAGGTCTTCATCCAGACCGCATTGCTGGCTACCCGGTCCTTCGGCGCCTCCACGTAGATTGCGGGATCGACGTGGCGGACATCGAAGGGCCGCTCGAAGGACATGTGGCGGGCGAGCGGATGGTCGTACTTCTGCAGCAGTTCCGCCGTGCTCGGCAGCGATTCTGGGTCCGGGATTCCAGCCGGCATGGCGGACTGGTGTTCCACACCCTCGGCTTCGGTCTGGAAGGAAGCGATCATCGACAGGATCGGTTGGCCTTCCTGGTAGGCGTGCACCCGCCGGGCGGAGAACGAGCGTCCGTCACGAAGCCGTTCGACGCTGAACGTGATGGGCTGGTTGGCGTCGCCCGGACGAAGGAAATAGCCATGCATGGAATGGACGGTCCGGTCCTCCTCGACTGTGCGCATGCCGGCAACGAGGGACTGGGCGAGCACCTGCCCGCCGAACACGCGGTGGCGTGGCTGTTTCTGGGAGGGGCCGAGGAAGATGTCCTCGGCGGTCCTCGCACCGTCGAAGTCGGCCAAGGACAACAGGTCGATGAGGGTGGATGTGGGGTCCTCAAGGGCGACCTGATGTTCCAGGCCGGCGCGCGCGTCAGTCATGGTTCGACTCTAGACGCCCCCCTGACCCCTCTCAACCGGGGACATGCCGGTAGAGTCGATGATGTGTCCGATGTATTGACCCAGTCCTTCCGTTTCGTCGATCCCCGTGATCTGGCGGATCTCCGCACCTATGTCACCCGTGCCAAGAGCATCGACGACGGCGCCATCCGGCTGCAGGCCTCCGGACGCGTCCTGGCTGCATATGTGTGCGTCCTGAGGCCCCGCCTCCTGGGCGAAGCTACGCCGACCATTCTCGGGCTTCGGACCATCGCCCTCGCCGCTGACGCGCAAGCGGACGTCACCGTGAGCCTATCCTCGGTCCTGGACCGCTTGGCGCGTTCCGGTACCGAGGACGTCGAGCTTCCGATCCCGCCGTCGACCGTTTCCGAATCGTGGGCAGGAGTCGGAGCGCCCCGCAGCGGCTGGGAGCCGCTGGGTTCAGTGCCCGACGCCGAACTCAAGTCCGTGGCGAATGCCGGCATTGCCGAGGTGGCAGGGATTGTTCCGGAGCAGCCTGGTGCGTTGATCGTCAACAATGCCAGAGCCGCGGTGTGGGGTCGGGAGATTCCCGGACTCGACGGCGTGCCCGCAGGCGCGGCATTCGCGGCCTTGGCGCTCGGCTTCCTTGGCGACGGCGAACACCGGCTCTTCCGCAACGGCCGTTGGTTCCGGCTCAGCGGGAGCCGGGGCCACATCCTGGCACGATCCGGATCAGGCCTGGGTTTCCAAGCCCGCTAAACCCGTCCCAGGCCCTGAGCACTCCCCGGGCAGCCCCAAGCGCCGTCTTACAAGCTCAGGGCTGCTGGACCGACGGGCTGTTGACCATTGTGAGCGCAGCCCGCTCCATGTAGTCCCACAGCGTTCCTTCGTGGAGCGGCGACAAGCCGAGCGAATCCACTGCGGCGCGCATGTGGAAGAGCCAGCGGTCCTTGGCTTCGGGCGTCACCTGGAACGGCATGTGCCGCATTCTCAACCGGGGGTGCCCGCGTTCCTCGCTGTAGGTACCTGGACCGCCCCAATACTGCTCAAGGAACATGAGGAACCGGCGCTTTGCCGGGGCGAGGTCTTGTTCCGGGTACATGGGCCGGAGCAATGGATCTCCTGCGACGCCATCGTAGAAGACATCGATGAGCTTCACGAAAGTCTCGTGGCCACCGATGGCCTCATAGAAGCTGTCGGTGTAGGCAGGCTGGCTGAACGGATCGTTTTGCATCAACTGCCGCCGTTCGGCCGGCTGCGGTGTTGAGGATACCGGCTCGCCGCCCATGTCACTCACCTGCTTTCTGCTCTTGAATCTTGAGGGATTCCTTTGAAGATTTGGGCGCGCCGGATGCGGCGGTTTCGGCGGGCGCAGTGCCCGGGGGCGCAGGCGGAACTTCGTCCGGGACTGCTGGTTCCGCCGGCACGTAGTCGCCTTGGGAGCGGTTGCCCACCCTCAGGATCTCTCCGTTGCGCAGATACCAGATGGCGCCGTCTTCGGCCCGGAGCCGGGTGATGCGCAGGCCCACGGATTCAACGGTGCCGATCACTTCGGTGGTCACGATCACATCGCCGATCCCGAACTGGTCCTCGATGGTGATGAAAATGCCGGACAGGAAATCGCGGATGAGCTGTTGGGCGCCGAAGCCAATGGCCACACCCAGAATCCCGACGCTGGTGAGCAGCGGTGCAATATCCACATTCAGGTATTTGAGCACGTAGATGATGACGATGACCACCACCACTACGCTCAGCACGCTTGTCAGCAGCGAGCCGATCGTGTGGGCGCGTTGGGCGCGCCGCTCATGGTCGAGCGCCCGGAAGGCCGGCTGGACCCACCGGAAATGCGGTTTCTTGAAGAAGCTCGTGCCCTCGGCCACTCGGCGGGTAATACGCAGGATGATGAACCGGGCCACAACCCAGACCACCAACCCAATGCCCAGCGTCACGAAGATTGACGCGTAATCGATTTTGGCTGCATCGGCCACGATGTTGTCGGTCGACGAGGCGACGTTCATATGCGGGAATGCTCCTCACGGGATCCATTTGTTCGCCGGGCCCTTTTTGCCGGGCGCTGAACATTTTGTCCACGGTCAACCCTATCGCCGTAGCGTGGCCGGATGCGCATCGTGATTCCTGGCGTGACAGCCTTCCCGTCGTGTGGCTAGCTGGCGGCCACCGCCGTGCTTGGCTCATGCAGAACGGGAAAATTGACGCTCCTGGCGATAAAGCACACTTGATTGGCCTCATGGTGCAGTTCGTCAACCAGGGAAACATGCGCCGGGTCGGCAACCGTGACCTGCGGCTTCAAGGTGACGTTCTCGAACTGGCCGCTGCCGTCGCGATTGAGCCTCATCATGCCCTCGGCATGGTCTACATAATCGGTGACGACCACCCCGTGTTTGACCGCGACATGCAGAAAGGACAGCATGTGGCACTGGGAAAGGGCGGTGAGGAGAAGTTGCTCGGGGTTGTACCGGCTACGGTCTCCATGGAAGGCGGGATCCGAGGAGCCCTTCAGGACAGGCAGACCGGGAATCTCGACGTCGTGGTCCCTCGTGTAGCCCCGGTAGGTGGAAGTCCCGGCGCCCAGGTTTCCGGTCCAGCGCACGGTCAGGGAGTAGCGGTGTTCGTCCAGGCTCATGCGGAAAGTCTAGCGGCGGTGATTTCGCGCGCGGCACACGGGCAGGCCCCGGTCCCGGTGAACCGGAACCGGGGCCTGCCGGTGATTTACCCGACGGTTTCTAGACGTCTGCCGCGCGGGCTTTCAAGGCGCGGGCAACGCCGTCGCGGTTTTCGAGCATCATGCGCCGCAGGGCGCTGCTATCCGCCGGCAGCTCGGCGAGGAACTTGTCCGTGCGGTCAACCGTGGCCTGCGTGGTCAGCTGAGCCGGGTAGAGCCCGACGACGATTTGCTGGGCCAGCGCATGGGTCCGGGTAGCAACAATCTCCGGCACGGCCTCAAAGTACTCTTCGGCGTACGGCTCCAACAGGGAGGTGTCCAGCACCCGGGTGAAGCCCGTGACGGCGGAGCTTTGAATGGCGTTGGAAAGCTCGCCTGTGACAACGATTTTCTTCCACGCGGCGGCCTTGGCCTCGGGGGTGGGAAGGGCTGCCGTCGCCAAAGCGGCCGCGTTCTGGCCATTGGCCGTGTGGTCGCGCTCGAGTTCGGCGTCGATCCGGTCCTGGCCCTGGCGCCCGCCCACCACCAGTGCGGTGAGGAGTTCCCAGCGCAAGTCCTGGTCGACGGTCAGGCCATCCAGGACAGTGCTGCCGTCCAGGACCGCCTGGATGGTGTCCAATTGGGAGCTGCTCGCGGCGAGCAGCGCGAAGGACTTCACGAATTGGAGCTGGGCGTCCGATCCGGCAGCCGCGGTGGTCGAGAGGTCCCACAGCGCGTCAGCGGCCGCCGCCGTGGCGGCAGCCTTGTGCTCGGCTGCGACGTAGTAGGTCAGGGTGGTGGCCAGCTGCCGGAGCTGGGTCTGGATCACGGAAGAATCGGTCTCGGACGCGATGTTCGCCAGGATCAGCTCGGCGTAGCCACGGGCCGGGGTCTCGCCGTCGCGGGCCGCATCCCAGGCCGAGCCCCACACGAGGGTGCGCGGCAGGCTGTCGGCGAAGTCCTTCAGGTGGGCCTTCGCAGTGGCCAAGGACGGGGGATCGAGGCGCACTTTGGCGTAGGCGAGGTCGTCGTCGTTGAGCAGGACCAGGTCCGGACGTGGCTTTCCGGCAAGGGCGGCGACGTCGGTCCGGGGGCCGTCGACGTCGAGCTCCTCCCGGTGGGTCCTCTCAAGCTTGCCTTCGGCTGAGAGGTTGTAGAACCCGACGGCGAGGCGGTGCGGCCGCAGCGTGGGCTGCTCGTCGATAGCCGTCTGCAGGATCGCAAAGGACGTGATGATGCCGTTGGCGTCGACCTCAAGCTCGGGTGAGAGCGTATTGACGCCGGCAGTCTCGAGCCAGAGCTTGCCCCACTGGTCCAAGTCGCGGCCGCTGGCAGCTTCGAGTTCCTTCATGAGGTCCACGAGTTCGGTGTTCTGCCAGGCATGCTTCTGGAAGTATTCGCGGACGCCGGCCATGAACTGTTCCGGTCCCACCCAGGCAACCAACTGGCGCAGCACGGAAGCTCCCTTGGCGTACGTGATGCCATCGAAGTTGACCTCGACGTCCTGGAGATCGTTGATCTCGGCGAAAATCGGGTGCGTTGTGGGCAGTTGGTCCTGCCGGTACGCCCAGGATTTCTCCACCGAGGCAAAAGTGGTCCACGCCCGGTCGAATTCCGTGTTCTCGACCGCCGCCAAGTGGGACATGTACTCGGCAAAGGACTCGTTGAGCCAGAGGTCGTTCCACCATCGCATCGTGACGAGGTCCCCGAACCACATGTGCGCCAGCTCGTGCAGTACGGTAATGGCGCGGCGCTCGATCTGGGCGCCGGTGACCTTGCCCCGGAACACGTAGCCTTCGAGGATGGTCACCGCGCCGGCGTTTTCCATGGCGCCGGCATTGAACTCGGGAACGAACAGTTGGTCGTACTTCTCGAAGGGATACGGGAATCCGAACTGTGCCTCGAAGAACTCGAAACCCTGGCGGGTCAGTTCGAAGATGTTGTCGGCGTCCAGGTATTGCATGAGGGATTTGCGGGCGAAAACCCCGAGCGGGATGACGCGGCCGTCGGAGCTGGTGACCTTGCTTCGGACCGATTGGTACGGTCCAGCGATCAAGGCAGTGACGTAGGAAGAGATACGGGGAGTGGGGGCGAAATGCCAGACCGAGCGCGCTCCGCCGTCGTCCCCGGGAGTGGTTTCCACCGGTACCGGAGTGGGCGAGTTGGAGATGAGGTCCCAGTGCGAGGGCGCAGTGACCGTGAACGTGAATGCGGCCTTCAGGTCCGGCTGCTCGAAGACGGCGAACATGCGGCGGGAATCTGGCACCTCGAACTGCGTGTACAGGTAGACCTCGTTGTCCACAGGGTCCACGAAACGGTGCAAGCCCTCACCGGTGTTCATGTAGGGGGCATCGGCAACTACCCTGAGTTCGTTCTCGGCGGCGAGTCCGGGCAACTCGATGCGCACGCCGTCGGACACTGCTGCCGGATCGAGTTCGACGCCGTTCAGCGTCACGCTGTGCACGGTCTCCGTGATCGCGTCGATGAAGCTTGAGGAGCCCTCGACGGCGGAGAACTTCACCACCGTGGTGGAGCCGAACACCGTGGCGCCCTTCGTCAAGTCGAGGGTGACGTCGTACGAGGTCACGGTGAGCAATTCCGCGCGCTGTCCGGCTTCGGCGCGCGTCAGGTTCAGGCCTGGCAAGGTTTGCCTCCAAGAATGGTGTCGAGAAGCCGGTTGGTTTCAGCCAGCGCCGGCGCTGTGAAGTTATTCTTTCACTTGATCCTGCCTTGGCAAGGCAGCTCGATCACAGTGTCGCCGGCGCGGGGTAGCGTTGGAATATGGGAAAGATGCGCGACTCGTTGGACCTCCGGGCACTCCGCTTTGCGGTGGTATTTCCGCTGCTGCTGGCGGGCGCATTTGCCGTGTGCGCCCTCATGTTGCGCAACAACCTTCCCGATCCTGTCGCCATCGCGTGGAACGCCGACGGCGGAACCAGCTTTGCGCCGTTCCTCGCCTACGTTTTAGGCGGCGGAGGGTTCCTGGTCCTCGCGGGCTGGCTGGTGTTCATCCAGGCGGTTCCCCTGGCCCGGCCCGTGATCATGCGCCGGGTCATGATGGGCATGGGCCTTATGGTGACCCTCTTCATCACCTCCGTGCTGGCCGCCGGCCTCGTGGGGCAGACTGGACTGGCCGACGCCCGCAGCTCCCACGTTGATGCCACGGTCCTCGCGCTGGGCGCGGGCGCGGCGCTGCCCCTGGGCGTGGTCATGATGATGGCTTTCAAGCCCGACCCGCACTGGACGCCGGAAGACGACGCAGCCCTCGAGGCCGAAAGGATCCGGGCGGAGGACCCCGGCCTGGCGGAGGATTCCATGTTGCTGTGGGTCCACGCGCGGAGTTCGGTATTCGTGATGATCTGCGTGGCCACCTTGTTCCCCGCCACGTTGATCGCGATTGCGCTCCCGTGGTTGGGCGCATTGCTCGCAGTGATCGCCGTCATCGGAGCCTGTTTCCTCTTCGTCCGGGTCAGGGCGGACAGGGGAGGCGTGCAGGTCTTCGTCGCGGGCGTTCTGCGGGTCCTTACGGTGCCTGCCGTGGATATCGCAGGCGCTGCCGCGCAGGACGTCAGGGCTGCCGACTTCGGCGGCTGGGGACTCCGGCACCACGGAGGAGCCACGGCCATGCTCGTTAGTAGCGGTCCCGCCGTCGTTGTCCGTCAGGTCAGCGGCCGGAGGGTGGCGTTCAGCGCCGGGACCTCGGCCACGGCGGACAGGCTTGCCGGAATCCTGAACCGCGTCGCGGCGCGTGCCCAGCACGGCGAGCAGCCTCCTGTCCCCTGAGCCCGTATGGTCTGGCTTCGTCTTAAGAGGTGAGCCGGGGTCCGATCCTAGTAACCTAGGAACCGCATCCCTCACCGCCGCGCCCGGCATTGCCGCGTTCGCGCGCCAGACTGAATGGACTTCCTGTGACCACACCCCGCGTCCACATCGCCACGGACCACGCCGGCATGGAGCTCAGCGCCCACCTCGTAAGCCATTTGACCGCCAAAGGCTACGACGTCGTTGACCATGGCCCCAAGGTGTACGACGCCCTTGATGACTACCCTTCGTTCTGCATCAACGCGGCTACCGCCGTAGTCGCCGACCAGAAGGCAGGCATTCACGCTTTGGGCATTGTCCTGGGCGGATCCGGCAACGGTGAGCAAATTGCCGCGAACAAGGTCAAGGGCGTCCGGGCCGCACTCGCCTGGAACCTCTCCACAGCGAAACTGGCCCGCGAGCACAACGACGCCAACGTGGTTGCCGTTGGAGGCCGCCAGCACACCGTCGAGGAAGCCACCGAACTGATCGAGGCCTTCCTGGAAGAACCGTTCAGCAACGACGAACGCCACGTGCGCCGCATCGGAAAAATCGCCGTCTATGAGAACACCGGCGAAATCGTTGCATAGTGCCTGAAGGGCACTCCATCCATCGCCTGGCACGCCAGTTCCAGGATGTTTTTGCCAGCAAGGTGCTCGAGGTCTCCAGCCCCCAAGGCCGGTTCGCGGCAGGCGCGGCGCTTTTGGACCGCCACGAACTGCTCGAAGCGACGGCGCACGGCAAGCAGCTCTTCCTCCGTTTTGACCATGGGGTTCTTCTGCATGTCCATCTGGGTCTTTACGGCGCGTGGAGTTTCGGTGGCGATGAATCTTTCCGCGGGGCCTCGAGCATCGGTGCGCCACGGCGGATCGGCGAACGTGAGACTTACCCGCAAGACGCCGGGCAGGATGCCGGTCTGGGTGCGGATTCCCGCGCAGGGAGCGCCGGAATCGGCTACGCGGGTCCGCCCGAGCCCGTGGGTGCCGTGCGCGTGCGCCTCGTTTCGGCGAACGGCTGGGCAGACCTGAGGGGCGCCACCACATGCGCAGCGATCACCGAGGCGGACGCCGCGGCTGTCCTGGCCCGCTTGGGTCCCGATCCCCTCCACAACCGCACTGGGGACCGTGCGGAGTTCATCCGCCGCTTGCTGCGCCGCAAGACCGCCGTCGGGCTCCTCCTCATGGACCAGTCTGTCGTGGCCGGGATCGGAAACATCTATCGCGCGGAAGTGCTGTTCCGCCAGCGGGTTGATCCGTGGACTCCGGGCAGCTCCCTGGACGCAGAAACCGCCGGACGACTGTGGGATGACACCGTGTCGGCGATGTCCGACGGCGTCCGTGACGGCCGGATTGTTACGACCCCGCCGGCTTTGTGGAGCGGCGGGAACTCCGGAGCGTTCGACGGCGAGGCCCACTTTGTCTACAAGCGGCAGGGACAGCCGTGCCGCCGATGCGGCGAAGCCGTGGCGATGGCCGAGATCGGTGCCCGCAAACTCTATTGGTGCCCCGGCTGCCAGAACTGAAGTCCGCCCTTGGCGGTTGCAAACCTTGGGAAACGCGAAGGGCCCCTCGAGGAGGGGCCCTTCGTTCTTGGAGGGGACGACGGGAATCGAACCCGCGTAATCAGTTTGGAAGACTGAGGCTTTACCATTAAGCTACGTCCCCGGGCAAGACTGCACGGATCTCTATCAAACTGACAGAGTGTTCCGCACATCTTTCCGGCGGCTGTTGAAGCCGGATATAACTAAACCTAATTCAGGGGCCAAGTGTCAAATGTGCATTCTCCGCCGACATGCCCGTAGACTGTCCTGTGCATTCACGGGGTGTAGCTCAGCTTGGCTAGAGCGCCTGCTTTGGGAGCAGGAAGTCGCAGGTTCAAATCCTGTCACCCCGACTCTGTGTGCCTGTCCCGATCCGGGACGCGGCAGAACCCCATCCCACAAAACCAGGAGTACTTAGACTGTGAAGAGCGCTGTCGAGAACCTCACCGCCACGCGGGTCAAGCTCAACGTTGAGGTTCCCTTTGAGGAACTGAAGCCGAGCATCGATGCCGCTTACAAGACCGTAGCTTCGCAGATCCAGGTTCCCGGGTTCCGCAAGGGCAAGGTTCCCTCCAAGCTGGTTGACCAGCGCGTCGGCCGCGGCTACATCCTGGAGACCGCCATCAACGACGGCCTCAACGGCTGGTACCAGGCTGCCGTCCAGGAAGCCGGCCTCCGCCCGCTGAGCCGCCCCGAGGTTGAGATCACCGAGGTTCCGGACCCGTCCTCGACCGACGGTGAGCTGAAGTTCCAGGTCGAGATCGACGTCCGTCCCGAGGTTGAACTGCCCGACTACGCCGGCATCAAGGTCGAGGTTGCTGCAGCCGAATCCTCCGACGCCGACGTCGACAAGGCCCTCGACGAGCTCCGCGGCCGCTTCGGCACGCTGAAGTCCGTTGACCGCCCGGCCGCCGATGGCGACTTCCTGACCATCGACATCACCGCCACGATCGACGGCGCCGAGATTGACTCCGCCACCGGCCTGTCCTACCAGGTCGGCGCAGGCACCATGCTTGAGGGCCTCGACGAGGCTGTCACCGGCCTTTCTGCCGAAGAAGAAGCAATTTTCGACACCACGCTGGTTGGCGGCGAGCACGCCGGCGAGGCAGCCCAGGTGAAGGTTGTTGTCAAGACCGTCAAGGAGCGCGAGCTTCCTGAGGCCAACGACGACTTCGCCCAGTTGGCATCCGAGTTCGACACCCTTGCTGAACTGCGTGAAGACCTTGCCAAGCAGGCCGCTGAGTCCAAGGTCGTCGGCCAGGGCGTCGAAGCCCGCGACAAGGTCCTGGACAAGCTCGTCGAGCTCATCGAGGTTCCGGTTCCGGATTCCGTGGTCGAAGAGCAGCTCGAAGCGCACTTCAACGCGGAGAACGCCCACGGTGAAGGCGAGCACGACACCGAGGAACACCGCGCCGAGGTCAAGGCCAACACAGCCCGCGCCTTCCAGAACGAGATCATCCTTGACGCCATTGCCGACAAGGAAGAAGTGAGCGTCAGCCAGAACGAGCTGATCGACTACATCGTCAGCACCGCAAGCCAGTACGGCATGGATCCGAACCAGTTCGCCCAGATCATCGATCAGAGCGGCCAGGTTCCCATGATGGTTTCCGAGGTACGCCGTCGTAAGGCTCTCGCGGTCGTCCTCGGCCAGGCCGAGGTTGTCGATTCCGAAGGCAACAAGGTCGACCTCAGCGACTTCGTGCGCCCCGCTGGCGAAGAACTCCCGGCAATGGAAGAAGCAGCTGAAGCCGAAGAAGCGGCTGTTGTTCCGAGCGACGACCCCGCTGCAGTGAAGTTCTAGTTTCAACTCAAACCGCCCCCGGATCCGTGATCCGGGGGCGGCTTGGTTTAAGCCCGGCCAGCACCAAAAGCGGCACCCTTCCGCAATCGTGCGCCGTCAGCGAACAGCGCGATTTGAGAGAACAAATCGCCGTGGAAAACGGTTAGTGTCCAAGTAGTGAAGATCAGGGATGGCAAGTTCAGCAATGGCCCTGTCACCAGCGAGAGGTAAGTACTTATGTCACAGCACGCAGAGGCCCCCAGGATGGCAACCGTCGATCCAGCGGCCCAGGACAACTACATCTACAACCGCCTGCTGAAAGAGCGCATCATCTGGCTCGGATCCGAAGTCCGTGACGAGAACGCCAACGCGATCTGCTCCCAGCTCCTCCTCCTCTCCGCTGAAGACCCGGAGAAGGACATCTACTTGTACATCAACTCTCCCGGCGGCTCCGTGACCGCCGGCATGGCCATCTACGACACGATGCAGTTCATCCCGAACGACGTCGTGACGGTTGCCACCGGGCTCGCGGCCTCCATGGGCCAGTTCCTCCTTTCCTCGGGCACCAAGGGCAAGCGCTACGCCACGCCCAACGCCCGCATCCTGATGCACCAGCCCTCCGGCGGCATCGGCGGCACGGCGTCGGATATCAAGATCCAGGCGGAGCTTATCCTTCACATGAAGAAGGTCATGGCCGAGCTGACGGCCGAGCAGACCGGACAGACCGTGGAGACCATCCTCAAGGACAACGACCGCGACAAGTGGTTCACGGCTACCGAAGCGCTCGAGTACGGCTTCTTCGACAAGATCTCCGCCCACGCAGGCTCTGTGGCCGGCGGTGGCGGAACAGCCAACTCGTCGAACTCCGAGAAGTAACCGGCAGCAAGAAACATTCAGATCAGGAGCAATAAAAATGAACTACAACTTTGGATGGTCTGCCGGTAATCTCCCGTCCAGCCGCTATGTCCTCCCGCAATTCGAGGAGCGCACGCCCTACGGCTTCAAGCGCCAGGACCCGTACACGAAGCTCTTCGAGGACCGCATCATCTTCCTCGGCGTGCAGGTTGATGACGCTTCCGCCGACGACATCATGGCCCAGCTGCTGGTGCTCGAGTCCACGGACCCGGACCGCGACATCACGTTGTACATCAACTCCCCGGGCGGCTCGTTCACGGCCATGACGGCGATCTACGACACGATGACGTACATTCGTCCGGAGATCCAGACCGTTTGCCTGGGCCAGGCGGCCAGTGCCGCGGCCGTGCTGCTCGCGGCAGGTACGGCGGGCAAGCGCCTCGCCCTGCCCAACGCACGGGTCCTGATCCACCAGCCGTCGCTGTCCGGCGGCCAAGGGGGCCAGGCCTCGGACCTTGAGATCCAGGCCGCAGAAGTCATGCGCATGCGCTCATGGCTTGAGGACACGCTGGCCAAGCACTCCGGGCGGACGCCGGAACAGGTCAACAACGATATCGAGCGCGACAAGATTCTCACCGCTGCCGAGGCAATGAGCTACGGATTGATCGACCAGGTGCTCGATTCCCGTAAGATCAAGCCCCAGGCGATCGCCAGGTAACTGGCCAAAACTCGACGCCGGTGCGGTTCAGGAAATATGGACCGCATCGGCGTTCTGTTTCAACCCAAGCAGCCCATTGTGTCCTACAGTGGAAGTTGTCATGGTGGCGCCCCCGCTGCGATCTTGCGAAATTGCGGATAGATACGGGGCTGCACCACCCGCATGAAACGAAGGGATTCCCACATGGCTCGGATTGGCGAGAGCACGGATCTGCTGAAGTGTTCTTTCTGCGGAAAGAGCCAAAAGCAGGTGCGGAAGCTGATTGCCGGGCCCGGCGTGTACATCTGCGACGAGTGCATCGAACTCTGCAACGAGATCATCGAAGAGGAACTCGCCGAAGTATCGGATCTTGGTAGCTTCGAGTTGCCCAAGCCGCGGGAGATCTTCGACTTCCTCCAGGAATACGTCATAGGCCAGGAACCTGCGAAACGCTCCCTCGCCGTCGCGGTCTACAACCACTACAAGCGCATCCAGGCGGGCCACGCACCGAAGACAGGGCTCGGCGAAGGCGGACACCACGAAGACGTGGAGATCGCCAAGTCCAACATCCTGCTGATCGGCCCCACCGGCTGCGGCAAGACTTACCTGGCGCAAACCCTGGCCCGCCGTCTGAACGTACCCTTCGCCGTCGCCGACGCCACGGCCCTGACTGAGGCCGGATACGTCGGCGAAGACGTCGAAAACATCCTGCTGAAGCTCATCCAGGCCGCCGACTACGACGTCAAGAAGGCCGAACAAGGCATCATCTACATCGACGAGATCGACAAGATTTCGCGCAAGAGCGAGAACCCGTCCATCACGCGCGATGTGTCCGGCGAAGGCGTGCAGCAGGCCCTCCTGAAGATCCTCGAAGGAACCGTGGCCTCGGTTCCGCCGCAGGGCGGACGTAAGCACCCGCACCAGGAATTCATCCAGATCGACACCACCAACGTGCTGTTCATCGTGGCCGGTGCGTTCGCCGGGCTCGAGGACATCATTGGATCGCGGTCCGGACGCAAAGGCATTGGTTTCGGGGCCCCACTCAACGAGGTCAAGGACAACGCAGACAGCTACGGCGAGGTGATGCCGGAGGATCTGCTCAAGTTCGGGCTCATTCCTGAATTCATCGGGCGCCTCCCGGTGATCACCACCGTGTCCAACCTTGACCGTTCCGCGCTCATCCAGATTCTCTCCAAGCCCAAGAACGCCCTGATCAAGCAGTACCAGAAGATGTTCCAGCTGGACGGCGTCGAGCTTTTGTTCGACGACGACGCCCTTGACTCGATTGCGGACCAAGCGCTTGAACGCGGCACCGGAGCCCGCGGCCTGCGGGCCATCATGGAGGAAGTGCTGCTGCCGGTCATGTTCGACCTGCCCAGCAGGGAAGACATCGCGAGCGTCGTCATCACTGCCGACGCCGTGAACAAGAAGGGCCAGCCCACCATGATCGCGCACGAGGTCATTGCGAAGCGTCGGAATAAGTCCGCCTAGCCTGAGGTTGGCATGATTGGTGCCGGACACCGTTTCGTCCGGCCAACGCGCCCCCTTACGCCTATTGAAGGAGTTCCCTGTGCCCGAGCAAACCGCCAACAAGGTCGATTTTTGGTTCGATCCCATGTGCCCCTTTGCCTGGGTGACATCCCGCTGGATCGGTGAAGTGGAAGACGTTCGCGGCATCGAGACCAACTGGAACGTCATGAGTCTGTCCGTCCTCAACGAAGGCCGCGAGCTGCCTGCCGAATACACCGAGAAAATGAAGCTGGGCTGGGGACCTGTCCGTGTCATCATTGCCGCCCGCGAGCTGTACGGAAACGAGTACATCAAACCGCTATACGACTCGATGGGTTCCCTCATCCACCACGAAGGCATCAAGGATTTCTCCGAGGTCATCTCCAAGGCCCTGGCAGAAACAGGCCTCCCCGCCGAGTTGGCCCAATACGCCGATTCCGAGGAATACGACGTCCAGTTGCGTGCGAGCCACGAATCGGGGATCTCCCTGGTGGGCCAGGACGTCGGCACCCCGGTGGTCGCCGTCAACGGCACAGCCTTCTTCGGCCCGGTCCTCACCCGCATTCCCCGTGGCGAGGAAGCCGGCCGGATCTGGGACGCCACCGTCACGTTGGCCGGCTACCCGCACTTCTTCGAGCTCAAGCGCAGCCGCACGGAAAGCCCGGAATTCAACTAGCCTGAGCGTGCGGTCGTCTGGACCGCAGGCGCGGCTATTTCAGGAACCGCGACGTTCTACGATCCGCCAGGATCTTTCCGTTTGTCTGGCAGCCAGGGCAATACTGCAATGAAGTGTCGGCAAAGGACACCTCGCGGATGGTGGTCCCGCACACAGGGCAAGGCTGGCCCGCCCTCCCGTGGACCCGCATGGTGTTACGCTTCGTGTCCTTGAGTTCGCTTGAGGCTTTGCCGACGGCGGCAGCGACGGCCGCACCGAGGACACTCTCGATGGACTCGTAGAGGACACGGGTGGTGTCTTCGTCGAGCGATTTGGCGATCGCGAACGGTGAAATCCTGGCGGCGTGAAGGATCTCGTCACTGTAGGCGTTGCCGATGCCGGCGATGACACTTTGGCTCCGAAGGAGTCCCTTGATCTGGTGCGCGCTTGTGGAAAGGATTCCGGCGAGGGTTTCCACCGTGAATTCAGGGCTCAGCGGGTCCGGGCCGAGTGTCGCGATCCCGGGAACGTCCAAGGGATTGTGCACCACGTATACGGCCAGGCTCTTCTTAGTCCCGGCTTCCGTCAGGTCCACTCCGACGTGGGTTGAGCCGTCGCTCTTGGTGAAGCCGAGCCTCGCGGCAATATTGCTGCCGCCCATGCGCAGCTGGGTGTGGGATGGCTGCTCCGTGTAGCGCAGCCACCCGGCCTTGGCGAGATGGAAGATGAAATGGATGCCCTCGGCGTCGAGACTGACGAACTTTCCGAAGCGTTCAACGCCGACGATTTTGCGACCCTCTAGGCTTGAGTAAGGCGGATCGGCTGTCTTCAGCACGGCAAAAGAAGTGATCTGGATCTTCGTCAGTTCGGCACCGAGAAGATTCCTGCCCAGGAAGGCAGTCAGCCCGGCCACTTCGGGAAGTTCTGGCATAGCAACACTGTGCCACAAAGCGCCCAGCCCCAGAACCCCGGGCGCCTGCGATGAGGCCCCTGAATTACATTTGAGTAGTTCCTCAAGAGGGCTTGTGCTGGCCGGGGAGCGGGTCAAGAATAGAACTTACCCACTTCGAAAGAAGAGGGACACGGGAACCAGAGATTCAGTGATATGCAGCTGACGCAGCCTTCGGCAAAGTTGGATGCAAGCTACCAGTGACGAGGTAGGAAGACCTGAAAGTCCGAGGATTCCGCCAGACTGCCAAGACGTCACCAGGCAGCCGAAGAGTCGAAGCCCCACCAACGGCTAAACGCTGATGGGGCTTCCCCTTTGCCCGGAAACTCTTTGGCTCGTCCCGGAAACTCCCGGGCTCGTCCAAACTACGCCTGGGCGGGCTCCTCGGCAGGTGCCAGGACAACGTCGCTGACCGTGAGCTCGCCGTCGCCTGCTACCAGTGAGATCTCCTGTGCGTTGGCTGCGGCCTTGAGGTCTCCCAGTCCGGCTTCCAACTGTGCAACGAACGACTCGGTAGCGGTGATGGTGGCGGAGAGGACCTCGGTGCGCTGCTTGACCTTCGCCTCGGACTTGGCCTTGCGGATGCCGCTCAGCGCGATGCCGACGGTGCCCAGCATGGTGGTGTCGCCGTCGACGATTTCCACCGCTGCCGGCCACGCCGCGCGGTGAACCGAACCCGCGCGCCACCAGCTCCAGACCTCTTCGGTCGCGAAGGGCAGGAACGGCGCGAACAGCCGCAACAGCGAGTCAAGCGTGGTGGCAAGGGCTGCAAGCACGGATGCCTGTTCGGTCTCGCCGGCCGCACCGTAGGCGCGGTCCTTGATGAGTTCCACATAGTCGTCCGTGAACTGCCAGAAGAACGATTCCGTGATCTGCAGCGCGCGGGCGTAGTCGTAGTTGTCGAATGCCTTGGTGGACTGCGCGACGACGTCGGCCAGCTGGGCCAACAACGCGCGGTCCAAGGGGTTGCTCAGGACGGACAGGTCGGCGCCGACAACCGAGTTCTCCGTAGCGCCCAGGTTCAACACGAACTTGGAGGCGTTGAGAAGCTTGATGGCCAGGCGGCGGCCGATCTTCATCTGGGCGATCTCGTAGGCGGTGTCCGCGCCGAGCTTGGCCGAGGCGGCCCAGTAACGGACGGCGTCGGAGCCGAACTCGTTCAGGACGTCGGTGGGAACAACCACGTTGCCCTTGGACTTGGACATCTTCTTGCGGTCCGGGTCCAGGATCCAGCCCGAGATGGCGGCGTGCTTCCACGGCGCGCTGTTCTGCAGGGCATCCGCCCGGACAGCCGAGGAGAAGAGCCAGGTGCGGATGATGTCGTGTCCCTGCGGGCGGAGGTCGAAGGGGTAGACCTTGCCGAACAGTTCCTCGTCACGGCTCCAGCCGCCCACGATCTGCGGAGTCAGCGACGACGTGGCCCACGTGTCCAGGACGTCGGCGTCTCCGATGAAGCCGTTGGGCTGCTCGCGCTGGGATTCCTCGAAGCCGGGGGCCGCGTCTGCCGCAGGGTCCACGGGAAGGGACTCGTCGGACGGCAGGATCGGGTTTGCGTAGTCCGGGTTGCCCTGGGCATCCAGCGGGTACCAGACGGGGATCGGCACCCCGAAGAAGCGCTGGCGCGAAACGAGCCAGTCACCGTTCAGCCCGGAGATCCAGTTCTCGTAGCGCGAGCGCATGAAGGACGGGTGGAACTCGATCTCGTGTCCACGTGCGATCAACCGTTCGCGGCGGTCCTCGTCCCGCCCGCCGTTGCGGATGTACCACTGGCGCGACGTGACAACTTCAAGGGGCTTGTCGCCCTTCTCGAAGAAGTTCACGGGGTGCGTGATCTTCTTGGGCTCGCCATCGAGCAGATCGGCGGCAAGGAGAAGCTCGACCACTGCCTCCTTGGCAGAGAACGCCGTCTTGCCGGCGATAGCCGCGTAGGCTTCCTTGCCGGCGTCGGTGGTGATCCACTCTGGAGTCTCGGCGATGATGCGGCCGTCGCGGCCCATGATGGCGCGAGTGGGCAACTGCAGCTCGCGCCACCAGGTGACGTCGGTCAGGTCGCCGAAGGTACAGACCATGGCGATGCCCGAGCCCTTGTCCGCCTTGGCGAGCGGGTGGGCTTTGACCTCGAGCTCAACGTCGAACAGGGGAGAGGTGACGGTCTTGCCGAACAGCGGCTGGTAGCGCTCGTCGTCGGGGTTTGCCACCAGCGCAGCGCACGCGGCGAGCAGTTCCGGACGCGTGGTCTCGATGTAGATCTTCTCGCCGTCAGCGGTGAAGAAGGGGTACCGGTAGTACGCACCGGCAACCTCGCGGTCCTCCAGCTCGGCTTGCGCGACCGCGGTGCGGAACGTCACGTCCCACAGGGTGGGGGCCTCGGCCATGTAGGCGTCCCCGGCGTTCAGGTTCTCGAGGAAGGCACGCTGGGACACTGCCCGGGACGTGTCGTCGATGGTGCGGTACGTCAGGTCCCAGTCAACGGACAGGCCGAGGGTCTGGAACAGGTTCTCGAAGACCTTCTCGTCCTCGACGGCGAGTTCCTCGCAGAGTTCGATGAAGTTCTGGCGCGAGACGACGTCGAAGTCGCGCTGGTTCTTCGCAGGCTGTGCCGGCGGGCGGTAGTCGGCGTTGTAGGGAATGGCGGGATCGCAGCGGACGCCGTAATAGTTCTGCACGCGGCGCTCGGTGGGAAGCCCGTTGTCGTCCCAGCCCATCGGGTAGAAGACGTTCTTGCCGGTCATGCGCATGTAGCGGGCCTGGACATCCGTCTGCGTGAACGAGAACATGTGGCCCACGTGCAGCGAACCGGATGCGGTAGGCGGGGGAGTGTCGATCGAGTAGACCTGCTCCCGGGTGGTGTCCGGGTTGAACTTGTAGGTTCCATCGTCCAGCCAGCGCTGCGTCAGGGCAGCCTCGAGGCCTTCAAGGGCCGGCTTGTCGGGAACGTTGATGGGGGCGGTGGCGGGCGTGTCTGTACCCTGCGTTGATTCAGCCATGCGCCAATTGTTTCATGGTCTTGCACCGCCCCGCCCCGCCGCCCCTCTCCTACCCAGTTGTCCCACTCCCTGCGTCCCACGCGGCGTATGAAGTACATGGTGTTGACAGGGCCCACACGCGTCACAGGCGATGGGACAACTGGGGACGAGGTAGCCCGGGGGATGTCCACATACGGCAGTTGAAGCTGGAATTGCTTGGTCTGCGTGAAGCACGGTTGAGCCATGGACGAGATTCAGCGCATGATGCAGCGCAATTGGGGGGTATGCCGCTTCAGCCATTTACGGCGGCTGGGCCTTGACCGGTTCCAGATCCGGGACCTCGTCGACCACGGGCTCCTGCTGAAGACTGCGCGGGGTACCTATGCCCTTCCGTCGGCCAGGCCCGACATTGTCAAAGCAGCCGGGCAAAACGTGTCCTTGGCATGCGTGTCTGCAGCCTCGGCACGGGGCTTATGGGTCTGGAAGTCGCCCGTAAGGCCTCACGTAGTCAGAGACAGCGCCAAGGAGGTTCCCGGCTGCGTGGTCCATCGGGGCAAACGTTCAGCCAGGCAGCTTGTGGTCTCAGATTTCGACGCCGTGTGCCAGGCCTTCAGGTGCGTCCCGGCTTGGCAGGCGCTCGTGGTGGCGGAAGGGGCCGTTGCCGGCGGACGAGTCATGCTGCG
The DNA here is from genome assembly GCF_040686575.1 of Arthrobacter sp. NPDC080073. Taxonomy (NCBI): domain Bacteria; kingdom Bacillati; phylum Actinomycetota; class Actinomycetes; order Micrococcales; family Micrococcaceae; genus Arthrobacter; species Arthrobacter sp. NPDC080073. The sequence continues at coordinate 39,974 of NZ_JBFBKR010000009.1, read as the reverse complement.
GGACCTCCTGTCGCACTTCGCTGGGTCCCACGACTGGCGGATCCGCCTTCTGATCGGCAGGATCCGCACCGATTCACAGTCCATGCCGGAGACGTTGGCGCGCCTGGCCCTGGAAGACGCAGGATTCCATGTGGACACGCAGGTACAGATTGCCGGAGTGGGAAGAGTCGATGGCGTCGTCAATGGTGGCCTCGTGTACGAAGTTGATGGTCGGAAGTTCCATTCGGGGCCACAGGAATTCGAGAACGACCGCAGCCGTTGGAATTCCCTGGTCATGCAGGGCATCCCAGTGGTGCGTATTCCGGCGCGTTGGGTTCTCCGGGATCCGAATTCTGTGCTTCCCATTGTGTCCGGGGCACTCTCGGCGATGAAGTCCGCGTCATCTGTCCCAGTCTTGGTGAGGGAAGGGATAGCTGGTGCCGGAAGGGTTGACGTCCGGCACAGGGGAAACAGCGAATGGGACAACTGGGAGGGGGAGGCGGCGATAGGCTGGTGACATGAGTGCTCCTGAAACTTCGGTGTCCCAACGTTCCGCAGTAGTGACCGGCGCCAGCACGGGAATCGGCGAAGCCACCGTGCGCGCCCTCGCCGCCGATGGATGGAAGGTTTTCGCCGTTGCCCGCCGTGCGGAACGGCTCGAGGCACTCGGCGCCGAGAGCGGCGCAGTGCCTTTCGCCGCGGATATCACCAACGACGACGACGTTGCGGCCTTGCTCTCCGCCGTCACCGAGGCGGGGGGAGCGGACACGCTCATCAACATTGCCGGCGGCGCACGGGGCGCGGACACCTTGGCCAATGCGCAGACCGAAGACTGGGACTGGATGTACCAAGTCAACGTGCTCGGCACCCTGAAGCTGACCCGGGCCTTCCTCCCGATGCTGCGGGCCAACGGCGAGGGCACCGTCTTGAACCTGACATCGACCGCGGGACTCACGGCCTACGAGGGCGGCGGCGGGTACAACGCGGCCAAGTTCGCCCAACACGCAATGACCGGCGCCCTCCGGCTGGAGGAAGCCGAGAACAACATCCGTGTCATCGAGGTTGCGCCAGGCCTCGTCCGCACGGAGGAATTCGCGCTCAACCGCCTCGGCGATGCCACTGCTGCAGCCAAAGTGTATGCCGGGGTCGAGAAGCCGCTGACGCCGGAGGACGTCGCCGACGTCGTCAAGTACGCGGTTTCAGTTCCGCACCACATCAATCTCGACGAGATCATCGTCCGTCCTGTGGCACAGGCAGCCACCCACAAGTTGATCCGCAAGGGCTAAGGTCGCGGTGTCGCGCGCCCCATGCCTTCAAGTGGAGCTCGCGGCGCCGCTGCCGCTAGACTTGTGGCACAAGCTTTGACCCGGACATCACCGGTGAGCTTCCGGAAGAACGCCCGCGCCACCATGGGGGTCAGTAGAACCGGACGGGTAAGCCCGTCACAGCAGCAATGAGCGGCCGACGCCGGAGCAGTTCCTCTTCACGGGGAGCAGCCCCAGCGACGGTAAGTGAGGTGGTACCGCGGTACCGGAGCGGTTGGAAACAACGCCTGGCGCCGTCCTCGCATCCTGAATGAAACTTTGTGTTCACCGGCTCAACCCAGGATGAAGAGATGACGTATTACCCCAAGGCCTCCACCGCAGTGTCAGGCACAGCTCCGTCCGGCACCTCCACGGGGGTGTCCGCCTCCGTGAAGTTCCCGGAGATCGAAGAGCGCATCCTCAAGTACTGGGATGAAGACGGCACCTTCCAAGCCAGCATCGACCAGCGCAGCGCCGACCTTCCCGGCGGCCACCCCGGCAGCAACGAGTTCGTCTTCTACGACGGCCCGCCCTTCGCCAATGGCCTGCCCCACTACGGGCACCTGCTGACCGGCTACGCCAAGGACCTGGTAGGCCGTTACCAGACCCAGCGCGGCAAGCGCGTCGAACGGCGCTTCGGCTGGGACACCCACGGCCTGCCCGCCGAACTCGAGGCCATGAAGCAGCTGGGCATGACGGACAAGACCCAGATCGAAGCGATGGGCATCGACAAGTTCAACGACGCGTGCCGTGCCTCGGTCATGAAGTACGCAGACGAATGGAAGAGCTACGTCACGCGCCAGGCACGCTGGGTGGATTTCGACAACGACTACAAGACCCTCAACGTCGAGTACATGGAGTCTGTCCTGTGGGCCTTCAAGCAGCTTCACGAGAAGGGCCTCACCTACAACGGGTACCGCGTCCTGCCGTACTGCTGGAAGGACGAGACTCCGCTGTCCAACCATGAGCTGCGCATGGACGACGATGTCTACAAGAACCGCCAGGACCAGACCGTCACGGTGACCTTCCCCATCAAGGCCGGGGAGTCGGAACTCTCCAAGTCCCTTGAGGGTGTGCAGGCCCTCGCGTGGACCACGACCCCCTGGACACTGCCCACCAACCTGGCGCTCGCAGTCGGGCCTGATATCGCTTACGCGGTGGTTCCGGCCGGTCCCAACGGCATCAAGGCCGCCTCGCCGGAGGCCCCGGTGACGGGCAGCTTCCTGCTGGCCGCCGATCTCCTCGGCACCTACGCCAAGGACCTGGGGTACGACGACGGCGCTGCCGCCACCGCTGCCGTCACAGCCAGCTACACCGGCACCGAGTTGGCCGGCCTGGAGTACGAGCCGCTTTGGGACTATTTCTCCGACACCGAGAAGTACGGAACGCAGAACGGCTGGCGTTTCCTCGTGGCGGACTACGTCACCACCACCGACGGCACGGGCATCGTCCACCAGGCCCCGGCCTACGGTGAAGACGACCAGAAAGTCTGTGAGGACGCGGGTATCCCCGTGGTCCTTTCCGTCGATGAAGGCGCCAAGTTCCTCCACCTGTTCGCGCACGGACCCCTCGCCGAAATCTCAGGATTGCAGGTGTTCGATGCCAACAAGCCGATCACGCAGGCGCTGCGCTCCGGCGGTCGTCTGGTCCGCCAGGCCAGCTACGAGCACAGCTACCCGCACTGCTGGCGCTGCCGCAACCCCCTGATCTACCGTGCCGTGTCCTCCTGGTATGTCGAGGTCACCAAGTTCAAGGACCGGATGTCCGAACTGAACCAGGAGATCAACTGGATCCCGGGCAACGTCAAGGACGGACAGTTCGGCAAGTGGCTGGCCAACGCCCGCGACTGGTCCATCAGCCGCAACCGTTACTGGGGCTCGCCCATCCCGGTATGGCAGTCAGATGACCCCGAGTACCCGCGCACGGACGTTTATGGCTCGCTCGCCGAGATGGAGGCCGATTTCGGCCGCCTTCCGATGAACAACGACGGCCAGGTCGACTTGCACCGCCCGTTCATCGACGAACTCACCCGGCCCAACCCGGACGACCCGCGCTCCGCCGAAGAGGGCCAGTCCACCATGCGCCGGGTCGAGGACGTCCTGGACGTGTGGTTCGACTCGGGTTCCATGCCCTACGGCCAGGTGCACTATCCGTTCCAGAACGAGGAATGGTTCGACACCCACAACCCCGCAGACTTCATCGTCGAGTACATCGGGCAGACCCGCGGCTGGTTCTACATGCTGCACATCCTGTCCACGGCACTCTTCGACCGGCCGGCGTTCCGCAATGTGATCAGCCATGGCATCGTCCTGGGCTCCGACGGGCAGAAGATGTCCAAGAGCCTGCGCAACTACCCGGACGTCTCCGAGGTCCTGGACCGCGACGGCTCCGACGCCATGCGGTGGTTCCTGATGTCCAGCCCCATCCTGCGCGGCGGCAACCTCGTGGTCACCGAACAGGGAATCCGCGACGGCGTCCGCCAGGTCATCCTGCCGCTGTGGAACGTCTACAGCTTCTTCACCCTGTACACGAACGCCTCCAATGGCGGCGCCGGCTATGACGCCAAGCTGCGCTACGACGGCTACACGGACACCCTGGACCAGTATTTGCTGGCAAACACAGGCGACCTCGTCCGCAACGTCACCTCCAGCCTGGACGAATACGACATTTCCGGGGCCTGCGATGAACTGCGCAGCTACCTGGACATGCTCACCAACTGGTACGTCCGCCGCAGCCGTCAGCGCTTCTTCGACGAGAACACCGACGCCTTTGACGCACTCCATACGGCCCTCGAAGCCGTCTGCCGTGTCTCGGCATCGCTGCTTCCGTTGGTCTCCGAGGAAATCTGGCGCGGCCTGACCGGCGGGCGCTCCGTGCACCTGGCCGATTGGCCGGAGGCAAGCCTGTTCCCGGCAAACCCGGGACTCGTCGAAGCCATGGACCGGGTCCAGCAGATCTGCTCCACCGGCTCCAGCCTGCGCAAGGCCGCCAACCTTCGCGTTCGCCTGCCGCTGCAGGAGCTTACCGTAGTGGCACCCGGCGCGGACGCGCTGGAAGGCTTCGCCGCCGTCGTCGCGGATGAACTGAACCTGCGTTCCGTCCGGCTCCTGGATGCCGCTACGGCATCGCCGGAGGAATTCGGGATCGAGCAGAAACTCGTGGTGAACGCCCGCGCGGCTGGTCCCCGACTGGGCAAGAACGTCCAGCAGGCCATCAAGGGTTCCAAGTCCGGCGACTGGTCCGTTTCCGATGGTGGGGTGGTCACGGCAGGGGGCCTTGAACTGGAGCCGCAGGAGTACACGCTCGAGACCGTCGTCGCGGAATCCGCAGGCGGAGCCTCCGCGGCCGTCGCTGTCCTTCCGGGCGGCGGCTTCGTGGTCCTGAACACCGAAGTCACTCCGGAACTGGCTGCCGAGGGCCTGGCGCGCGACATGGTCCGTGCCATCCAGCAGGCCCGCAAGGACGCAGGACTCAACGTGAGCGACCGCATCCACACCACGGTCCTGGCCGTCCCCGACGTTGTTGACGCCTTGCGCGCCAATGAAGAGCTGGTCAAGACCGAAACCCTGTCCCTCAAGCTCGACCCCGTCGTCTCCGGCGACGCTGCCGAACCGCAGATCACCGTTACCAAGATCGAGGCCTAGTACATGAGCGACGAATTCTCCGTAGAAAGTGTCTACGCCGAACTCCTGGGCCGCGCCCCGGAAAACAAAATGGAGCCGCGGCTGGCGCCCCTGTACCGGGCGATGGACGTGCTGGGGGAGCCCAACAAGGCGTTCCCGATCATCCACATCACCGGCACCAACGGCAAGACCTCCACCGCCCGCATGATCGAGGCGGGGCTTCGCGCGCACGGCTTGAGCACGGGCCGCTACACGAGTCCGCACCTGTCGAAGGTGACCGAGCGCATCAGCATCGACGGCGAGCCGGTTTCGGATGAGACCTTTGTCCGGATCTGGGACGAGATCCGTCCGTACCTTGAGATCGTGGACAAGGAACTCGAGGCCGATGGCCAGCCCAAGCTCACGTACTTCGAGTGCCTGACCATCCTCGGCTTCGCGATCTTCGCTGACCAACCCGTGAATGTCGCCGTGATTGAAGTAGGGCTGGGCGGCATTACCGATGCCACGAATGTGGGCGACGGGCAGGTGTCCGTGGTGACGCCGATCTCGCTTGACCACACCGACCTCCTCGGCGACACCACCGAGGACATCGCCTACGAGAAGGCCGGAATCATCAAGCCCGGCGGCTTCCTGATCAGCGCGGCCCAGCCCGTGGACGCCGCGCAGGTGCTTCTGGAGAAGGCGCGCGAAGTGGGCGTGCCGTTCCGCTTCGAAGGCGTCGAATTCGGGGTCGAGTCCCGCAGCGTGGCCGTCGGCGGCCAAGTGCTGACCATCCAGGGGCTCGCGGGCCGCTATGAGGACGTGCTGCTGCCCTTGCACGGCGCCCACCAGGCCGAGAACGCGGCAGTCGCCGTCGCTGCCCTGGAGGCCTTCTTCGGTGGAGGCGAAAAAGAGCTCGACGGCGACCTCGTGCGCGAGGGTTTCGGCAACGTCACCTCGCCCGGCCGCCTTGAGGTGGTGCGCACCGCTCCCACGATCATCGTGGATGCCGCCCACAACCCTGAAGGCATCCGCGTCTCAGCCGAGGCAATCGAAGAGGCCTTCAGCTTCAGCAAGCTGGTGGTGGTCCTCGGGGTCCTGAAGGAAAAGGACGCGGAAGAAATCCTGCGGCAGCTCAAGGAATCCCTGGGCGGACTGGCAGAGGAGTTCTGCTTCACGCAGTCCAGCTCGCCGCGGGCCATCCCGGCCGCGCAACTGGCCGATCTCGCCGTCGACCTTGGCTTTGGTGCGGACAACGTCCACATTGCCGAGAAGCTGGATGACGCGATCGAGTGGGCCGTGGAACGTGCCGAAGCCAACGATGACCTGGCCGGCGGAGTACTCGTCACGGGTTCCATCACCGTGGTGGCCGAAGCCCGCATGCTCCTCGGGAAGGCAGGTTCCTGAGCATGGCCAAACTCACCAAAGCCCAGCGCGAATGGCGGCCCGGGATGCCCAAGAAGCGCCGCTCGACCAAGGTGATGTTCGCTTCGACCGTGTTGCTCCTGGAGGCCTTCGTCGCGTTCTTCGCCACCTTGGCAGTCTTCGGACTGAAACGTGGCGAAGTGCAGCCCGCGCTGATCCTGACATCCGGGATCACCCTGAGCCTGGTGCTGATCCTGGCTTGTGCCGTGCTCAGCAAACCCTGGGGCATCGGTGTCGGCTGGGTATTGCAGCTGGTCTTGATTCTTTGCGGCATCGTCGAGCCCACGATGTTCGTGGTCGGAGTCCTGTTCGCGGCCTGCTGGTGGTACGGCATCCGTGCCGGCATGAGGATCGACCGCGAGAACGCCCAGCGCGATCGTGAGCAAGCCGAGTGGAACGCTTCGCATGGGGAAGACTCTGCCGGGCAGTCCGCCTGAGCGAAACCCCGTAAACTGGCTGGGAAACCCACACACTCAACATTGGAGCAACCGTGAGCATTGAGCGCACCCTTGTACTGATCAAGCCCGACGGCGTCGCCCGCAACTTGAGCGGCAGCATCCTCGCCCGCATCGAGTCCAAGGGATACTCCTTGATCGAATTGAAGAAGGTCAACGCCACCCGGGAGCTGCTGGAGCAGCACTACGAAGAGCACCTCGGCAAGCCGTTCTACGAGCCGCTGGTCGAGTTCATGCTCAGCGGCCCGGTCGTCGCCGCCATCTTCGAGGGTCACCGCGTGATCGAAGGCTTCCGCTCCCTCGCAGGAACCACGGACCCGACGACGGCGGCGCCGGGCACCATCCGCGGCGACTTCGGCCGCGACTGGGGCCTGGCAGTGCAGCAGAACCTGGTCCACGGTTCCGATTCGGTGGATTCCGCCGAGCGCGAGATCAAGATCTGGTTCGGCGCGTAGTTTCCAGGCACGCCAAAAACGAACAACGCGGGGTCACTTACAGTCCATCCGGAGGTCCGGAATGGGCCGTAAGTGACCCCGCGTTAGTTAAGGGATGAGTGCTCAGTAACCGGACGTGCCGATGAAGACATTGATGAAGGCGAAGAAAATGCTTGCAATCACGGCAACGTAGAGCAACGCGGAAATGATCCAACCGGATTCGCTGAGGATCCCGGCAAGGCGGGCGGGCGCTGGAATGACCCCGTGCGCGACGTTCCTGATGGTCACGAAGACGAAGAGCGGGATCATGCATGCCCAGACCACCATGCAGAACGGGCACAGGATGTGAATGACATACAGTGCCTGGGACCAGAGCCAGACGATGAAGATGAAGCCCAGGGTGACGCCGGTCTGCAGTCCGATCCAGTACCAGCGTGCGAACTGGGCCCCGGCAAAGATCGCCATCGCGGTGGTGATGATCACGGCGAAGGCCACAATGCCGATGAACATGTTGGGGAAACCGAAAACCGAACTCTGCGGTGTCTTCATGACGCTGCCGCAGGACACCCACGGATTGAGGTCGCAGGCCGTTATGTGGTTGGGGTCGATGAGAACCTGCAGCTTTTCCAGCACGAGCGCCCCTGATGCGAGCCACGCTATGGCGCCGGTGGCGAGGAGCAGCCACGCAAAGGGGCGGTCGCGGACCATGCGTGGCATAGCTGCGTCGACGGCGTTTTCCCGGTAGGGGGTTTTCCCCTCCGGGAGGGCATCGTTGTTGGCCAGGTTCGGGCTGGCAGGGCTCGGCATGGTTGGCTGTCCTTTTCTGGATGGCCCGGCGCAGGACCGGGGACTGCTCATGGGAGGATTCTAGCCGCGACGGCTGGATGACGCGTCCAGCGTCGGCGGCGGCACGGAAGCCTTCAGGGCGTGTTTCCTGCCGGGGGTGCGGGCGTGTGAGAGAATGAACATGGCCGGAAGCCGATCCACATGCGGAATCCGGTCCGGTATCTTGTTCCCAAGACCGCCAGTCATATGCAGGGCATGCCCAGGATCCAATGATCCCCGGTAGGGCCGCAGTGGCAATGGACGGCACCTGGTTGTGGCATTAGAACAACGGGTTTGGAGCGAAGCCGGCTTTCCGTGGATGCCGCACCCCCATGCTGGTGCGAACCGGAAAGACTACTACTGACTTCTGTCAACGCCTGCGGGTTTTGACAATATTGCCCCTCTGGGCACCGGATGTGGCGGTTGCGCAAGGGCAGGAGTGTTGCCACATATGGATAATGAGCAAGTTGTAGCCGCCGCCGAAGATGCGGCGTCCACCGAGACCACTGAAGCACCCAAAAAGGTCACCCGCACCCGCCGCAAGGCGGCACCGAAGACGGTCGCCGCGGATGAAGCCCCCGACGCCGGAGCTGCCGCAGCCGACGCTGAGCACCCCGCCGAGTCGACGGACATCGAAGCGCCCAAGGCTCCAGTCCGGCGCACCAGGGCTCGAAAGAAGGTCGAAACTTCCGAGCCGCTGCCAGGTTTCGCCGAAGAAGCTTCCACGGAAGGTGGCGACGCGCCGGAGGTTCCAGCCGTCGTCGAAACTGAAATGGCTGCAGAGGCCGAAGCCGCCCCCGAGAAGCCGGTCCGCCGCCGTCGTACGACGAGGGCAAAGAGCGCCGAGCCCGTCGCCGAAGAAGCCCCGGTTGAACCGCCCGCTCTCGGGGTTGCCCCCGAGGACAACAGTGTGGAACTCCCGGCTGCGGAGATTGCGCCCGAGGAAACCACCGAGGAGCCGGCCGTCGAGGCGGAAGCTGCAAGCCCGATCGCATCGCTGTTCCTGGAACCTTCGTCCGTCACGTCCATGATCTTCCAGGCGCCGGACTTGAGCGCGGTTGCCAGGCCGGCCGTCGTCGAAGAAAAACCGCAGGCTGACGCTGAGGACGTTTCCGAGGACAACGAACTGGACGAAGCCGGCAGCCGCCGGCGCCGTCGTAGCCGTGGGCGTCGTGGACGCCGGGGCAACGAGCGTGATGAAGCCGCGGGAGAAGAAACGTCCGCGGAGTCCGATGACGAGGCAGAAGCCGGTACCGAGGAAGCGCTCGAAGAAGGCGTGACCTCCCGCCGTCGTCGGCGCCGCCGTCGTGGCGACCAGGACCTGGAGCTGACCGGCGGCGGAGACGACGATCCCCCCAACACGGTCACCCGTGTTCGTGCTCCCCGCGCACACGTCGAGTCCACTAGCGGCTCCGACCGCGTCACGAGCGTCAAGGGCTCCACCCGCCTTGAAGCCAAGAAGCAGCGCCGCCGCGAGTCCCGCGAGACCGGCCGCCGCCGCCAGGTCATCACCGAGGCCGAATTCCTGGCCCGCCGTGAGTCCGTGGACCGCCAGATGATCGTCCGCCAGCGCGACGACAGGATCCAGATCGGCGTCCTGGAAGACGGCGTCCTCGCGGAGCACTTCGTGTCTAAGACACAGCAGGATTCCCTGATCGGCAACGTGTACCTGGGCAAGGTCCAGAACGTGCTGCCGTCGATGGAAGCCGCGTTCGTCGACATCGGACGCGGCCGCAATGCCGTGCTGTACGCCGGTGAAGTCAATTGGGATGCCGTCACTTTGGAAGGCAAGCCGCGCCGCATCGAAAACGCCCTGAAGTCCGGCGATTCCGTGCTGGTCCAGGTCACCAAGGACCCCGTGGGCCACAAGGGCGCACGCCTGACGAGCCAGATTTCGCTGCCCGGCCGCTACCTTGTGTACGTGCCCGGCGGTTCAATGACCGGTATTTCCCGCAAGCTGCCCGACGTGGAGCGCAACCGCCTGAAGAAGATCCTCAAGGATCGCCTCCCGGAGAACGCGGGCGTCATTGTCCGCACCGCCGCCGAGGGCGCTTCCGAGGAAGAGCTGACGCACGATATCAACCGTTTGCGGGCCCAGTGGGAAGGCATCGAAAGCCAGTCCACATCCACCAAGATCCTGGCCCCGGAACTGCTGTACGGCGAACCGGACCTCACCATCAAGGTTGTCCGCGACGTCTTCAACGAGGACTTCTCCAAGCTCATCGTCTCCGGCGACGAAGCCTGGGACACCATCGAGGCCTACGTCACCTACGTGGCGCCGGACCTGGTGGGACGCCTCGAAAAGTGGACCTCGGATCAGGACATCTTCTCGGCCTGGCGCGTGGACGAACAGATCCACAAAGCCTTGGAGCGCAAGGTCTTCCTGCCCTCCGGTGGTTCGCTCGTGATCGACCGTACCGAGGCCATGACGGTTGTTGACGTCAACACCGGGAAGTTCACCGGCAGCGGTGGCAACCTCGAGGAAACCGTCACCAAGAACAACCTCGAGGCTGCCGAGGAAGTGGTCCGCCAGCTGCGCTTGCGCGACATCGGCGGAATCATCGTCATCGACTTCATCGACATGGTCCTGGAATCCAACCGCGATCTCGTGCTGCGCCGGCTGGTCGAGTGCCTCGGCCGGGACCGCACCAAGCACCAGGTCGCCGAAGTGACGTCGCTCGGATTGGTCCAGATGACCCGCAAGCGCATGGGCACCGGCCTGCTAGAGGTCTTCGGCGAGCAGTGCGAAACGTGCGGAGGGCGCGGAATCGTCACGCACGACGAGCCGGTGGAGCACCGTCGGGCCAACGTGGTGGCCGCCGAACACCACCACCCGCGTACGGAGTCACAGCCGGCCGTCCGCCCGGAACAGCGCAAGCGCCGCCGCGGCAGGGGCACGGGGCAGGGGACTACTGAGCTCCCGATGACCCCTCCTGTGCAGGTCCACTCCGTGGAATCCACTGACCCGAATCGCAAGGCAGCCACCCGCGCCGCCCTTGCCACCATTGCGGCTGCCGCCCACGCTGCCCACTTGCACGACGACGAGCTCCACCATGCGGCCGAATTGCTCGCCGACGGGCACGTAGCGGAAGCGACCCCGGTCCAGGCCCCTGCGGCCCCGGTCCAGGCTCCCGCCGCTGCATCGGGTGGCGAGGAACGTTCGACGCCTGTGCTGCGGTTCGGCGGCGAGGAAGTGGCGTTGCCCTTCGTCCACCACGAAGAGGAACCGGCGAGTGGGGCGCCTGCCATGAGCCTGGATCTGTTGGCACAGGCGTTCGCTGGCCTGGGAGAAGCTCCGGACACCGCGGCGACCGCGACAGAAACCAAGGAAGCGCCCGCAGCGGCCCCGGCTGCCGCTGCACCCGTAGAATCCCCGGAGACGGGTCCGCGTGGACGCCGAGGCCGCCGCAACCGTAGTGCCAGCCGGGCCCAGGGTGCCGCCAACGCCACCAACGTGGAGCACCACGAGGTCGCCGCGGCCGCCTCCGGCGGGGCCGCGCACGAGGCAAAGGCGGCGGACGCCGCTCCGGCCAAGCCGACGGCGGCAGCGGAACCGATCATCCTCGGAGTCGGCGTGCCCAAGTCCGAACTCTAAGCGCAATACCCTGTCCGAAGCCCCGGCTGTTCCCGCTCCAGTGGAAACCGCCGGGGCTTCTGCGTTGCAGGCCAAGCGACCGGACCTCCCTGCAGCGGTTGCAAAGGGCGGTTTCAGCGGGCGGGGCGTGATCCGGGTTAAGCTTGGGGACTGACACGGGGTGCCGCGCACCAAGCCGGCTGAGACCAGACCCGTTGAACCTGTCCGGTTAGCACCGGCGAAGGGATGTCTCGCATGACTGTTCCGGCGCAATCAGCCGTCTACCCGCTCAAGGCCGTCCAGCGCCCTATCCCCAGGGTCCTGAGCATTGCCGGCTCGGATCCTTCAGGTGGCGCCGGGATCCAGGCAGACCTCAAGAGCATCGCGGCCAACGGCGGCTACGGCATGGCCGTCATCACGGCGCTCACCGTACAAAACACCCAGGGAGTCACTGCTGTCCATGTTCCACCCGTGGAGTTCCTGCGCCAGCAGCTGGACGCCATTAGCGACGACATCACCGTTGATGCCGTCAAGATCGGCATGCTCGGGGATGCGGCGGTCATCCACGAGGTCCGCCGCTGGCTCGGGGAGGCCCGTCCCGCCGTCGTCGTGCTGGACCCGGTGATGATCGCCACCAGCGGCGACCGGCTCCTGGCGGAGTCCGCTGAAGCCGCACTGCTGGAACTTCTGCCCCTGGCTGACTTGGTGACCCCCAACCTTCCGGAACTGGCCATGCTGCTAGGCGAACCTGAGGCCACTGACTGGGCATCGGCATTGGAGCAAGGCAAACGCCTGGCTGCCGCCTGTGGGAACACCGTCCTGGTGAAGGGCGGCCATCTGCAGGGAGCGGGCTGCCCCGACGCCCTCGTCAACACCGGGGGAGTCCTGAGCCAGGACGTGGTGGAATTCGCCGGCCAACGGGTGGAGACCCGCAATAGCCACGGCACGGGGTGTTCCCTGTCGTCGGCGATGGCGACGGCCAAGGCGCGGACCGGCGAATGGGAGTCCGCCCTGCGTGTGGTCAAGCCGTGGCTTCAGGAGGCGCTGACCCAGTCCGGGGTGCTGGAGGTGGGGAAGGGCAACGGGCCGATCCATCATTTCCACGGGCTCCGGCATTCCCTTCAACCGGGGGATTTTGCCGTCCGGATGTGGGAAGCCGCCCAAACGGAACTCGCGGCCATTTATGGCCTGGACTTCATACGGCACTTGCAGTCCGGCGGGCTCAGCGAAGCGCAGTTCCGCTATTACCTGTCGCAGGATGCCATCTATCTCAACGGCTATTCCCGTGTCCTGGCGCGGGCAAGCGCCCTCGCTCCAAGCGAAAGCGAACAGCTGTTCTGGGCCCGCGGCTCGCAAATGTGCCTTGAAGTCGAGTCCGAGCTGCATCGGAATTGGCTCAGCGGACGCCAGGTAGGTGGAGGGTTAGGCCCGGTCACCAAGGCCTATGTCGACCACTTGCTGGCGGCATCGGCGTCGGGCAGCTATGCCGTCCTGCTGGCTGCCATCCTTCCCTGCTACTGGTTGTACGCCGAAGTGGGCCAGCAGCTCCACCATGGTTACAGGCAGGCGGGAGCGTCGGAGGAGCACCCTTACGCGGACTGGCTGCGCACCTACGCGGACGAGGCGTTTGCCGAGGCCACCCGCAAGGCGATCGACATCACGGATGCCGCCGCGCAGGCAGCAACGCCTGCGGAGCGCACCGCGATGATGGAGGCATTCACCCAGTCCTGCCGTTATGAAACGGCGTTCTTCGATGCTCCAAGGTTGCACGGCTGAACCCGGTTCCTGTCGCGGAAGGATGGGAACAAGGCCTGTGCCGGAGGGCGCTGCAGCGTGTCGGAGTGGGGATCCGGGCTTTTCCCGCCCGGCAGGGTAAGGTGGACGGGCACGGTACCGGATGGCGGCATAGCCAGTCTGTGGCAGCCATCACGTGGCAGCCTCCGGACCTGGCCTCATTTGCAGCCGAAGGCGAAACTAGCGTAATCTAGATCTTCGGTGCTTACGCCAACACTTGGGTTATGCCCCCAGAAACCGTTCATTTGGAACTGACCTTTCATTTGGAACTATTCGAGGGATGACTCATGGATTCCCTACCGGAGTCCACGGCGTTGAGGCACAGCGTGAACCAGGCCCGTTTTCGGATCGGGGTTCCGCACGCAAATTTAGTAATAAACGTCGAGAGAAGTGAGTGCCCAAGTGGTGTACGCGATTGTCCGCGCAGGCGGCCGCCAAGAAAAGGTTTCCGTTGGAGACTACGTAACCCTGAACCGCGTCCCCGGTGGAGCCGGCAGCACCCTTGAGCTGCCCGCACTGCTCCTGGTGGACGGTGACAAGGTCACCTCCGCTGCTGCGGATCTGGCCAAGGTCAAGGTTACGGCTGAGATCCTCGAAGACCTCCGTGGTCCGAAGATCGTCATCCAGAAGTTCAAGAACAAGACCGGGTACAAGAAGCGCCAGGGTCACCGTCAAGAACTGACCAAGATCAAGATCACCGGTATCAAGTAACCACTGGTTGCTGTTCAGGTTTTCAACAGGTTCCCCAGAATTTAAAGGCAGGCATTTCAAATGGCACATAAAAAAGGCGCGAGCTCCACTCGCAACGGTCGTGACTCCAACGCCCAGTACCTCGGCGTAAAGCGCTTCGGTGGCCAGGTCGTTTCCGCAGGCGAGATCATCGTCCGCCAGCGCGGCACCCACTTCCACCCGGGCGCCGGTGTCGGCCGCGGTGGCGACGACACCCTGTTCGCCCTGCAGGCAGGTGCGGTTGAGTTCGGTACTCGCCGCGGCCGTCGCGTAGTGAACATCGTTGCTGCTGCAGCTGCAGAGTAACAACACGTTCTGAACGGGTGGAGCGGGCCGTATGGCCCGCTCCATCTGTGTTTTTAACCGCACTAGAATTTAGTAGGGCGGGCGGCGGCGCATCAGCCCGCAACGCGCACTTCAAGCAGTAATTTCCACATAGAGGAGAAACACGTGGCGACCTTCGTAGACCGGGTAGTACTTCACGTATCCGGCGGAACAGGCGGCCACGGCTGTGTCTCTGTTAAGCGCGAGAAGTTCAAGCCCCTCGGCGGACCCGACGGCGGCAACGGCGGCAATGGGGGCGACGTCATCCTGCGCGTCGATGCCCAGACCACCACTTTGCTTGACTACCACCACGCACCGCACCGGCACGCAACCAACGGTGGCCCCGGCATGGGCGACTGGCGCGGCGGCAAGAACGGTGAAACCCTCGTGCTTCCCGTGCCGGACGGCACTGTGGTCAAGACCAAGGACGGCGTCGTCCTGGCTGACCTCGTAGGTGAGGGCACCGAATTCATTGCTGCCGCCGGCGGCCAGGGCGGCCTTGGCAACGCCTCGTTGTCTTCGCAGAAGCGCCGTGCCCCCGGTTTCGCCCTCCTCGGAATTGAAGGCGACTCCAGTGACATCGTCCTGGAGTTGAAGTCCATCGCAGACATCGCGCTGGTTGGCTTCCCCTCCGCGGGTAAGTCCAGCCTCGTCGCGGCAATGTCAGCGGCGCGGCCCAAGATCGCCGACTACCCGTTCACCACCCTGATCCCCAACCTTGGCGTGGTCCAGGCCGGTGACGTCCGTTTCACCATTGCAGACGTTCCCGGGCTGATCGAGGGCGCGAGCGAAGGCAAGGGCCTGGGCCACAACTTCCTGCGCCACGTGGAGCGTTGCGCGGCGCTGGTGCACGTGCTGGACTGCGGAACCCTGGAAGCGGACAGGGACCCGCTCTCGGATCTTGCGATCATCGAGCAAGAGCTCGACAAGTACGCCGTGGACATGAGCTACGCCGGCGTTGACGGCGAAGTCGTCCCCCTGAACGAACGCCCCAAGCTTGTTGTCCTGAACAAGGTGGACCTGCCTGACGGCAGGGACATGGCCGAGTTTGTCCGTCCCGAACTGGAACAGCGCGGCTACCGCGTCTTCGAAGTCTCGGCCACGAGCCACGAAGGCCTGCGCCAACTGAGCTTCGCCATGGGCGAGATTGTCATGGCCGCCCGCAAGGCCGTTGCCGCTGCGCCTCCCAAGGTCGCAGCGCCCGTCCTGCGTCCGCGTGCCGTCAACGAGTCCGGCTTCACGATCCGCCGCGAGGAAAAGAACCTCGAGCCGCTTTTCCGCGTGCTGGGGGAGAAGCCGGTCCGCTGGGTCAAGCAGACCGACTTCACCAACGAAGAAGCCATCGGCTACCTCGCCGATCGGCTGGCCAAGCTTGGCATCGAAAACGAGTTGTTCAAGATGGGTGCCGTCCCGGGCGACACCGTGGTGATCGGCGAAGAGGACGGCGTCGTGTTCGACTGGGAGCCCACCATGATGGCGGGTGCCGAACTCCTGGCGACGCCCCGAGGCACGGACATCCGTGTTGCCGACATCGGTGACCGCCCCACCCGTTCGCAGAAGCGCGATGAGCAGATCGAACGCCGCGAGGCAAAGGCTGCAGCACGCGCCGAGCTCGAAGCCGAGCGCAAGGCGGGCATCTGGACCGAGTCCGTCAGCGGCCGTCGTCTCCCCAAGCCCCTGAAGGAAAGCGGCCTGGAAGCCGAAAATGACGACTAGCACGGCCCGCATCGCTGAAGTCGCTGAGGGCGACGACGCCGCCGAACGCCAGGCACTCGCCGGCGCCAAGCGGATCGTGGTCAAGGTGGGTTCGTCCTCGCTGACGAGCATCAAAGGCGGCATCTCGGAAAAGGCGTTGACGGCGCTCGTCCACGCCCTGGCCGAAAAGCGCAACTCCGGGACAGAGATCATCCTGGTCTCCTCCGGTGCCATCGCGGCCGGTCTCGCACCGCTCGGCCTCGCCAAGCGTCCCAAGGACCTCGCCACACAGCAGGCCGCGGCCAGCGTGGGCCAAGGGCTTTTGATGGCGCGCTATTCGCAGGCTTTCGCTGCGCACGGGGTCACGGTCAGCCAGGTCCTGTTGACTGCGGATGACTTGATGCGGCGCACGCAGCACAGCAACGCCTACCGTGCGCTGGACCGTTTGCTGAACCTCGGCGTCGTACCCGTCGTGAACGAAAACGACACCGTGGCAACCCACGAAATCCGCTTCGGTGACAACGATCGCCTGGCCGCTTTGGTGGCGCACCTGGTGCGGGCGGATGCGCTGGTCCTGCTTTCCGATGTCGATGCGCTGTACGACGGTCCGCCGTCGTTGGGTGCAAAGCGCATTCCGCTGGTCAGCGGTCCCGCTGACCTCGTCGGGGTGACTATCGGCAAGGCCGGCAAGGCCGGCGTCGGGACCGGGGGCATGACCACCAAGGTGGAGGCGGCGTCCATTGCCGCAGGCTCCGGCATCCACGCCCTCGTCACCTCCACGGCCAATGCCGCGGCCGCACTGGCAGGCGAGGACGTGGGAACCTGGTTCGCCATCAACGGCAACCGCAAACCCGTCCGCCTGCTGTGGCTGGCCCACCTTGCCTCGGTTCGGGGCCGTTTGGTGCTCGACGACGGCGCAGTCAAGGCCGTGCGCGACCGACACACCTCGCTGTTGCCAGCCGGGATATCGTCGGTGCAGGGAGACTTCGAGCCCGGCGATCCCGTGGAGATGGTTTCTGCCAAGGGCGCCGTGATTGCCAGGGGACTGGTGAACTACTCGGCGGAAGAGCTTCCCCGCATGCTGGGCCGTTCAACCAAGGAACTCGCCAAGGACCTTGGCCGCGGGTATGACCGCGTAATTGTTCATGTTGACGACCTCGTGCTGGTTCAGGGGTCCCCCTCCACTAAACTTGGAGAATGACTGAGGCCCTTACCCCTGATTCTCCTGTGATGACTGACGCCCTGGCTGCCGGCAATGCCGCCCAGGTGCCGGAAACTCCGGAGCTGGGAACCGCGCCGCTCACCTCTGAGCAAGTGGAGGCGGCCGTGCATTCGATCGCGGACCGCTCACGGCAGGCCGCGCGGCACATGGCCCAGGCGAACCGTGCGTGGAAGGACCGCGCCCTGCACGCTATCGGCGCGGCTCTCCGGGAACAGCAGGGGTCCATCCTCGCCGCCAACGCCAAGGATGTTGAGTCTGGCCGCAACAACGGAACCTCCGCTGCCATGCTGGACCGGCTGACCCTGACTCCTGCCCGGATCGACGGCCTTGTGGCGGCCCTTGAAAACCTGGCGGGCCTGCCGGATCCCGTGGGCAACGTCGTCCGGGGCCAGACCCTCCCCAACGGACTGCGCTTGCGCCAGGTCAACGTGCCCATGGGAGTAGTCGCGGCGATCTACGAGGCCCGCCCCAACGTCACGGTCGACATCGCCGGGCTCGCCTTGAAGAGCGGCAATGCGGTGATCCTGCGCGGCGGATCGGCTGCTGCCCACACCAACGCAGCCCTTGTGGGCATCCTCCGCGATGCGCTGGAATCCGTTGGTCTTCCCGCCGACGCCGTCCAGAGCGTGGACCAGTTCGGCCGCGAGGGCGGAAACGTCCTGATGCGTGCCCGCGGCCGGGTGGACGTGCTGATTCCCCGTGGTGGACGGGAGCTGATCCAGACTGTGGTCAACAACTCTTCCGTGCCCGTCATTGAGACCGGCGAAGGCAATGTGCACATCTTCCTCGACGAGTCGGCCAGCGAAGAGATGGCCGTCGATATCCTGCTTAACGCCAAGACCCAGCGTCCCAGCGTCTGCAACACCGTGGAGACTCTCCTGGTGCACTCGAAATCCACGGTGCTGCCTGCCGTCGCAGCGGCCTTGCGCTCGGCCGGTGTCACCCTGCATGTGGATTCCCGGATCGAAGCGGCGCTGTCCGGCTCCGTGGATACAGTCCCGGCCGACGACGTCGATTGGGCCACGGAGTATATGGACCTTGACCTCGCAGTTGCCATGGTGGACAACCTCGACGAGGCGGTCGCGCACATCCGCAAATGGTCGACGGGCCACACGGAGGCCATCCTGACGAACAACTTGGCGAACGCGGAGAAGTTCATCGCGGACATCGACTCTGCGGCTGTCATTGTGAACGCTTCTACGCGTTTCACCGACGGAGGCGAGTTCGGCCTCGGTGCCGAGGTAGGAATCTCCACCCAGAAGCTCCACGCGCGCGGTCCCATGGGCCTCACCGAGTTGACCACCACGAAGTGGATCGTCCAGGGTGAAGGCCAGGTCCGCAGCTAGCGACGCTGTAACATAGAACAGAAGTCCTGAACGGTGGGAGGATCCGCCGTCGAAATCCTTTGAACCGCTAGGGGAGAAAATGCAGTTTCAGCAGATCGCCATCTCAATTCTCACGCAAGGGGGCGAAACCGAGGCGCCGGCACCGTTGTTTGCCCCTCCTTTCGTCATCGGCATCACGATGTTCTCCGTCCTGCTGGTCCTGCTGTTCATCGCCGTTTCCTACACGAACCTCGGCAACCGCCACGACGCCGTCGAAGAGCACTCGGATCCGCACCGCCAGCACCCGGCCAAGCACCCAGGGCTGGGTCACTAACATTTCCGCCGCAAAACCCTTCGAGGAAACGGGGCGCCGACTTCGCTTGGGCGTGATGGGTGGGACCTTCGATCCCATTCACCACGGCCACTTGGTTGCTGCCAGTGAGGTGGCCGCTAAGTTCCGCTTGGACGAGGTGGTCTTCGTGCCCACCGGCCAACCCTGGCAGAAAACGCACAAGCAGGTCAGCGAAGCCGAGCACCGGTACTTGATGACGGTCATTGCCACGGCTTCCAACCCCAACTTCACCGTGAGCCGCGTGGACGTGGACCGCCCCGGTCCCACGTTCACGATCGACACCCTGCGGGACCTTCGGACCCAGCGGCCGGACGCGGACCTGTTCTTCATCACGGGCGCTGACGCCCTGGCGCAGATCCTGTCGTGGAAAGATGTCGACGAGCTTTGGTCCTTGGCGCATTTTGTCGGTGTCACCCGGCCTGGTCATGTTCTTGATGGCATGGGCAGGGAGGACGTCAGCCTGTTGGAAGTGCCCGCCATGGCGATTTCTTCGACGGATTGCCGTGCCCGCGTGGGTGCAGGCAATCCGGTCTGGTACCTCGTACCTGATGGAGTGGTGCAGTACATCGCCAAATACAAGCTGTACTCGGGCAAACCCGGCATGGGGGAGCCCCTGCATGCTATGACCGGACCAGAACACCAAGCCCGTACCGAGTGAGTTTTGAATGAGCCAGGAACAGCCCCCCATCCCTAGCCGGCGCGAGCTTCGACGAGCCCGGGACGCGCGCCTGGAAGAAACCGGCGCACGTCCCGCGGCAGCCGAGGCCGCTGCCTCCGCCGACGCCAGCCATGCGTCCGGTGGCGCTTCGGTCAATCGGGTGCGCCGGGTGGCCGATGCTCCGCTGGACGCCAAACCGGCCTCGGAACGCTCTTCCCAGGCGCGTGCGCGAGACCGCGCCGCCCTCCGCGCCATCAAGGAACTCGCGGATAAGGAACAGCAACTTTCCCGCGGCGGCCCGCCTACGCGCCGTCAGTTGCGCCTGCAGCAATTGCAGGAAGAAGTTGCCCCTGGCACGTCGGCGATCCCCGTTGTGGCGGCACCGGCATCCGGGCCGAGGACAACCGGCATCCCGGTCCAGGCTTCCGGCAAACAGCAGCCTGGCCCGGATCGCCCTGGCGTATCGCCTGGCGGCGGTGTCCGCGTCACCGCGGGCCCTCCTCCCGGCGCACCGGAAATGACGGTGGAGCAGGCCTTGATGGCCCGTGAGCTTTTGGCCGCCCAAGCGAACAATCAGTCCAACAAGCTTGAGCACATCGCGGCGATGGAATCGGCGGTGCAGAAAGTCCCGGCCGTTGAATCCGGGGTTTCCGGTAACGATGTTGAGCCGGCCGATCCAGAGGCCTTGGCTGAACAAATCGCCCAGGCTGAACGTGAAGCGATCCTCAACAAGAGGGCCATGGCCAAGCAGAAGCTTGCCGAACAGAACAAGCGTCCTTCCGGTCTGGTCCGTGCCGAACCTTCCGTGGCCAGCAACCTCGCCATGGTGACGCCCCTTGAATTCGTGAAGGTTCCGGGGCTGGATCGTCCCGTCATGAAGCCGCCCGGCACCACCTTTGTTCCTCTCGTGACCTCCCCTGCGCCGAAACTGAAACCGGGGCAGTCGGCGCCGGGCAAGCCACGCAGCCAGCGCGGCCGGGCAGGAGTGCTGGCGCGCGCGGAAGCCGCTGCGAAAGCGGCAGGTCGACGCCCGGCGCCGGCCTCCGAACCGGATGGCGAGGCGTTCGCGGAAGCGGCCGAACATCCGCCCGTTTCGGCAAGTTCGGCCTACGGACTTGAACCGCTCGACGCCGCGACGGCGGGACTTGGGCGGGCCCAGCGTACCCGGCTTCTGGTCCTGGGACTCGTCGGCATCGGAGCCATCGCCCTGATTGCGGGCATCATCATGATCACCAGCGGACTTTCCCGCTGACCATAAAGGCTTTTGCCACCAAACAGGCTTCGTCTATTCTCGAAGCCGCATACAAGGAGTCCCGTGACTGCACATGAACAATCCGTCCTCTTGGCCCGCCACGCCGCCCGCGCGGCAGCGGACAAGCTGGCCGAGGACATCATCGCCCTGGATGTCAGCGAACGCCTGGCCCTGACTGACGTTTTCCTCATCGCTTCGGCCCCGACCGAACGCCAGGTCAACGCCATCGTCGACGGCATCGAGGAAGAACTGCTCAAGCAGGATCTGCGCCCCGTCCGCCGCGAAGGACGTTCGGAGGGCCGCTGGGTCCTGTTGGACTACGCCGACATCGTGGTGCACGTCCAGCACTCCGAGGACAGGGTCTTCTACGCCTTGGAACGCCTGTGGAAAGACTGCCCGGTTGTGGATCTGGATCTCGGTGACGACGCCTCGGCGAAGGCTCCTGCCGTCGAGGAATCCTAGGCTCTAGGCGCAAACCAACTGAATATGCCCGATTTGGAATTTTCGGAAATGCTGTTCTAAGATATTTGAGTTGCTCCGGAGGAATCCGAAAAGCGGACGAGGTTTTCAAGCCAGTTCACGGTTCTCGGAGCAGCGAAAATATGGGGCTGTGGCGCAGCTGGTAGCGCACCTGCATGGCATGCAGGGGGTCAGGGGTTCGAGTCCCCTCAGCTCCACCATAGAGGCCTTGCCTGGAACATTAGTTTGGTAAATGTTCCTAGCAAGGCCTTGGTTTTTGGAAGTCAAAAGGGCCACCCGGTTGGGTGGCCCTTTTGTTTCTCCTACGCCTTTCTTGTGACGTCCTGCTACTTGCTCATTCCCATTGTCAGCCCTTCGGTGAGCCGTCGTCCGAGCCAGAGGTAGACCACCAGCATCGGGAATACTACGAGGCAGAGGCCGGCGAAGAGGCCGCCCCAGTCAGCGCCGGAGTAGGTTTGCTGCTGGAGGAAGGAGATCAGCGCTACGGGGAGGGTGTACCTTTCCGTGCTCTGGAGCAGTGTCAGGGCCAGTAATGTCTCGTTCCAGTTTCCGATGACCTGCAAGATGAATGCCGTGATTAGTCCGCCTCTGGCCAGGGGGAGGGTGATCCTGAGGAAAGTGGAGAACGCGCTCGCTCCGTCCAGGGCGGCTGCCTCCTCAAGTTCGAGGGGCAGGCTTCTGAAGAAGGCAGCAAGCAGGAAGACATTGAACGGCATGGCAAGGCCGATGTAAGCGAGATTGAGTCCGAGCAGGCTGTCGGTTAGCTGCGCACGGTCGAGCATGACGAACAGAGGGATGAGGACGACCTGGACCGGGATGCCAAGGCCGAGGATGAAGTAGAGGCTGAGGAAGCCTGTGAGGCGGTTTTCGATGCGGCTGAGGTAGTAGGCTGCCGGGGCTGCCAGGCCGACCGTCACTGCCGAGGCAACGAGGGTGGCCAGGACGCTGTTGAGGGTCGCCAGTCCGAATGAACTGGAAGTCCAGGCGTGGATGAAATTCGTCGGGTCCGCGGAAGTCGGCAGCCCCCACGGATCTCCGAGTATCGAGCGCGTGTCGCGGAAGGCCTGGAGCACCATCCAGAGGAGTGTGGCGATGCTCAATGCCACGATACCCCACAAGGTCGCGACCCCGAGGGTACGCAGGGGCGACCTTCCAACGAGGGTCCGGGCGGAACGACCGGGAGCGGATCGCGGCTTGGCTGCTGTTGTCATTGTGACGCTCCTAGAACTCGATTGCTTCGCGGTGCATGAGCCGCCGCAGCAGAATGACGAGTACCGACACGAGCGCTAGGGAGATGACGGCGGACGCGGTCGCCGCCCCGTACGCCGGCGTCGACATTCCGGAGAAGGCAGTGACGTAGGTATAGACGGCTGTGGTCCAGCTTTGCGTTGGCGGGATCCCCGAACCCGAGTTGCCACCGAAGACCCAAATGATCTCGAAAATCTTGATCGATGAGATTGTCCACAGGACCGCGCAAGTCCCGAACACGTCCCAGGTCAGGGGCAGGATGACGTGACGCAGTCGTTGAACGGCCGTTGCGCCTGCCAACGCGCAGTCTTCGAAGAGGTAGGGCGGGATTCTGTCGACGGCTGCCATGAGGATGGTGGTGAAGTAACCCGTGCTTGTGGCCACCAGGGTCGCCATGATCAGCGGGAAAAGATTATCCTGTGCGAGCCAGGCCGGCGGGGAGGTCACACCCAATGGACGGAGAAGGGTGTTGACAAGACCCCCGGGGTTGAAGACGAAACCCGCGAGGATACCGAAGACCAGCGCGTTGACCAGGTGGGGGAAGAAGATCACGGATCGGACGATTTTCCGGCCGGCCATGTCACGCAGCAAAAGCGTCATCGAGAAGGCTAGGACGAAGATGACGCTCCCTACGACGAAGAGGATCAGCAGTGTGTTGCCGAACGATTTGAGGTAGAACGGGTCCTGGAAAACTGCGGTGTAGTTCTGGAGGCCGACGAAAGTCATGGGCCCCGAGCCGGTCCAGGCGTTGAAGCTGATCCACACGGCCGCGAGGGCGGGAACGACGAACAGTACCGAGTAGAAGAGAAACGCTGGCCCCACGAATGGAACGAGCAGTCGGCGCCGCTGGCGTTCGATGGTGCTGCCTTGGGCGGCGGCGCGGGGCCGCCGCCCATTCGTAGCGGGACGAACCTGCGCCGGTGCTTCCGGGCGGGGGAGAATGGCTGTCATTAGCCCTTGTCCTTCCAGTACTGGATCTGGGCCGTTTTCATCTGTGAGACAAACTCCTGAGATGAGATCTTGCCCAGGAACAGCTGGTCGTCGAGCGGGCCGAAAACCTTCTCGATGTAACCCGCGTACGTAACGCCGTCGTTCTGCAGGTAGATGCCGGAGGCGCTGTCGAGGGACTCTTTGGCCTTCTTGAGGGCGTCGGGAACTGCGGCGTCTGATCGAACCGGCAGCACGGTCGCCTGCGACCCGAAGGCGTCTTGGTACTTCTTTCGCAGCAGGTATGTCGCCAGCTTCTGCGCGGCCTGCGCGTTCTTGGACTTGGCGGGGACGGCGAATCCGGTGAAGTCGGTCCGCGCGAGGGGGGCTTTCGCGCTTTCGCCGGGCAGCGGGAACGAACCGTACTGGAAGCCAGCTGCCGAGTAGCTCTTGGTCTCGGCCGGGATCCAGGATCCGTTGAGGATCAGATCGGCTTTGCCTGCGCCCCAGGCTTGCTGCTGGGCGGGGAACTTGCTCGCGTCGTATCCCTTGATGAGGTATCCGCCGCGGACGAGCTGCTCAACGTCCTGGGCGACGCGCAGGACAGCGGGGTCGTCCCAGCTGGCCCCGGTGCGGTCTGAGACCAGCTTGCGGAATGAGCCGGTTCCGCCGGTCCGGTTCATGAGGGTCGTGAACCACATGGAGTTGTACCCGGAGATGTCCCCGTCGGCGGCGATCGGCGCGACGCCGGAGGACTTGATCTTGTCCAGGAGCGCCAGGAAGCCTGCCCAGTCCTTCGGCGGTGCGCTCACGAGTTCGGGGTGCTTGGCGGCGTTGAACCAGATCCCGTCGGTGATGAGGCTGTAGGGGATCAGCCAGGGCTGTCCGTCCTTGTTCTGGATGTTCTCCAGCGACGAGTATTTTGCCGGAACAAGCGCCGAGACCTTCGAGCCTTCGACGTCCGCGGCATAGGCGTCTCCGAGCGATTTTGCCTGGCCAGGATCGCCGAGGACAGTAGCGAGTTTGGCGAACGTCTGGTCGACGATGTCCGGGACATTGTTCGTGTTCAGTGCGGCGACGAGCTTGTCGGTGTTCGATCGGCCCTGCCACTGGACCTTGACCTGGATTCCTGTCTCGGCCTCGAAGTCGCTGATGGCCCCCGCGATGACCTTCTGCTGGGGTTCTCCCTCCTTCCACATCGACCAGTAGGTGATGGGTCCGCTGGAGCCTCCGGCGGATGTTCCGCTGCTGCCGGTGCCGCAGCCGGCCAGGGCGAGTGCCGACACGGTGGCGAGTGCCAACGGCCGGATGAGACGGGAAACAATTCCCATGTCGTCCTCCTCTTGTCCATAAGGTGCCGCGATTGCGGCATGGGCCTAGACATAACCAGCGGGAAATAATAGGAATCAAGCAGGAATGCATGAACGGTCATCATGGGTGGAGTTGTCCCGACGGCTCCCGGGCGGCGGAGGGGCGGCGGAGGTATGGATTACGGGGAGATTCCAGGGTGAATTGGGAACTAAGTACTCCTGTATTCCTCCTTTCCTGTTGGCGACACTAGAAAGGGAGGCGATGTGGAGGAGGGAACAGTGTCGTTGACGCCGAGGGGGTATGCCCAGGGCATGGTCTCGCGCGAACTCAAATTCAAGGTCCTGGCTGAGGACCTCCGCAGGGGGATCCTCGCCGGCGCGTGGCCCGTGGGTGCGAAACTGCCAACGGAGGCGGAGCTTGCGATGCAGACAGGTTTGTCGCTTACGACCGTGCGACGCGCCTTCGATGAACTGGTGGAGGCAGAGCTCGTCGTCCGGCGGCAGGGTGCCGGGAGTTTCGTCGCCGAACCCCGTCCAGTGCTGCGCCGTTCACGCTATGCCGTGGGCGTCCTTCTGCCGGACACCCAGCTGTATTACCCCCGGGTCCTCCAGGGCATCGAGGAGACCCTCAGGGCAAACGGTGTGAGCTTGCAGCTGTCGGCCTACAACTATGACCCCTCGCTTGAAGACACAGGTATCCAGCGGATGCTGGAGTCAGGGGTGGATGGCCTCATCCTCGTTCCTACCCTGACCGGCATCTCCGACCCTCATGCGCGTGCCCAGGACCTCATGCTGAAGGGCGTTCCCGTAGTCCTGCTGGAGCGGAGCCTTACGGACCTCGGCCCGGCCGACCGCACGGAACATGTGTGCTCGGATCACGCCGGGGGAGCTTACGACGCCGTCGCTCACCTCCGTGGTCTCGGACATCCTTCCGTGTCTCTACTGACCCGCGGCGGGACCGCAACGGAGCCTGCGATCGTGGCCGGATACCTCCGGGCTGCTGAAGACTTCGGATTCGCCCCCCACCTCGAGCGGGCCACGAAAACCGAATGGGAAGCGGGCGCCGCCCAGGAGATGCTTGAGTTTTTGCGGTTCCATGCCGCGACAGCGGCTCTCGTGTTCGGAGACCGGGAAGCGACCCAGATTCAAGCCGCGGCCCGAAGGGCAGGCCTCCGCGTACCCGAGGACCTTGCTCTCGTCTCCTACGACGACGAGCTCGCCGATCTGGCGGAGGTGCCCTTGACGGCGGTGGCACCCCCGAAGCACAGGCTGGGACGGATCGCCGCCGAGGTGATGCTCCGCCGCCTGAAGGAGGGGGACGAGTGCCCGCTGCACCAAGTGCGGCTCCGGCCCCGGATCGTCGTACGGGACTCGTGCGGCGCCCGGAACCTGGCCCGGACGATCATCATCGAAAGCTGAACGCGTTTCGCGGGGAAAGGACAAGAGGACTGTG
This sequence comes from Arthrobacter sp. NPDC080073, assembly GCF_040686575.1. Taxonomy (NCBI): domain Bacteria; kingdom Bacillati; phylum Actinomycetota; class Actinomycetes; order Micrococcales; family Micrococcaceae; genus Arthrobacter; species Arthrobacter sp. NPDC080073. Next base: position 13,607 of record NZ_JBFBKR010000009.1, on the reverse strand, counting down.
CAGATAGGCATCATCGGAGCGGGGGCAGTGGCACGGCTGCACGCCGTCGCCGCGAAACGGCTCGGTCTACGGCTGACAGCCGTCTGCGATCTCAGGCAAGAAGCCGCGCGCTCAGTCGCCGCTGACTGGGGGGCACGGACAACGACCGACTACCGGCGCCTCCTCGATGACCCTGAAATCGACGCCATCATCGTGAACACACCGCATGCACTGCACCGTCAGATGGTCCTTGATGCGGCAGCAGCCGGACGCCACGTGCTTGTGGAGAAGCCCATGGCGACCACGGTGGAGGACTGCCTGACGATGGAAGCGGCATGCCGCAGCGCCGGGGTGGCCCTCGTGGTGGGGATGATCCAGCATTTCCTGCCAGAGAAAGTGGCCTTGGAGAAGGTCGTCAACGACGGCGAGCTTGGCAGGGTGCTGGCCGTCCAGGACTTGAGGAGCACGGACTACCGCCCGAGCGCCCGGCCGGCGTGGTTTTTCGACCCGGCAGTGTCCGGCGGAGGGGCCTTGATGAACATCGGTGCGCATTGCCTGGACCGGTGTCTCTGGCTCGGGGGCGCGCGAGCCGAGAGCCTGCGGGCGAAGGTCCTTGACCGCTTCGCTGCAGGGGTCGAGACGGACGGGCGGATTTCGCTGACCCTGGCCAATGGCGTCGATGTGAGTATCGGGGTCGTCTCGGACTGCCCGGAGCCCGTGGACAGGCTGCTCTTGGTGTGCGAGGGCGGAACCCTCCTGGCTGACGCGCGGCGCGGCACTTTCCTCCGGAAGAACGGACACACGAGAGTGCTCCACGAGTACTCGGACCTCGACATCCAAAATGCCTTCACCTCCCAGATGGCCGACTTCTGTGCAGCGATCGCAGGAGTGCCCTCCCTGGTGTCGAACGAACATGCAAGGCACGTCGTCGAAGTGGTACTGCAGGCCTACCAATCTGCGTCAAGCGGACAGACTCTCACGCTGCAACCGGCGTAGGCCTTGCTAGCCGAATGGCCCACCGGAAGACGCTGCAGACAGCATCTTGTTCAGGGTCGCGGCGTCGGAGAGCACATTCCGGGGACTGTCGTCGGCGACGAACTCCAGCATGAAATCCAGCGGCCTGCCAAGGTCCGAGGCGGTGTTGGCGACCGACTGCCACAGGCCAAGACCCTCAGCCAACGGCCGGCGCTCGGTGGCCGGACGCCAGCTGAAACAATGCACGCCGGCAAGGAAAGGTCCCAGCTCCTGGAACGAGGCCAGCGCGGTCCGATCGTCCATGCCGACTGGCGGCTGCCAATACGTGCCGACGTTCTGCCGGTCGACGCGATCGAGCAGCCGCAGTGTGGATATGGTGCTGTCGGTCAAGGTCCCGCCATGGTATTCGAGGGCGATCTGGATCCCGGCCACCTCCGCGAGGTCTGAGACCCGCTGCGCATCGCGGATGACCGCGGACCAGTCGTCACGTGAAGCCTCCGAGGACCCCTTTCCACCGGCCCAGACCCGGATTCGAGGAGCACCTGCAGCCCGTGCACGCGAAAGGACCACGTCGAAGCCGGTGAAGTCGCCGAGCCTGTAGTAGGAGCCTAAAGACAGGACTCGAAGGCCGCGGCTGCGGCAAAGCAATGAAGCCGTCCTCGCTTCGGCATCATGCGTGAGATGGGTATCTGTCCCCCATTCGATGCCATCCAGACCGGCTTGGCTGGCCGTGGCCACAACAGACGCGGTGGGCAACTGTCGCAGCGTGACCGAACAGATGCCGGCGGTAAGCAACGCAGTCCGCTGGGCATGGTCCTGACGACCGATGACTGCCTGCCGTCCGGGTTCTTCGGGGCCGAAATTGCCGCCCATGTACCAGTCCTTCGGATGATGATCTGCCATTTCCGACTTCAGCTTCGAGGAAGAAGTGGGGAGGAATCAATGATGATCCAGGGGCGTATGGGGAGGCTCAGGCGGTTCCGGCGGACAAGTCTGTTCATTCAGGAGGGAATGAGTCTTTATTCCTTTGGTCGCGGAGGGGTCCACTTCTGTGAACACCTCCACCGGCCTTGACTCTCGAAGATCCAAGGAAGACGACTATGAAGACCCCCCCGGCCTTGGCGGCCACCCCCTTCACCCGACGGAGCCTGTTGCGCGGAACGGGAGCCGTTGCCGTAGCAGCGGCGCTGGGCTCCGTATTCGCCTCGTCCGCCACCGCAATGTCCGCTTCGGATCTCGAGCCGCTGCGCCAGCGGTGGGTGGACCAGCTCACCGGCAGGACAGCCATCGCCACCGGAGACCCCCGGTTTAACGCCGTCATCACCCGCATGGACTCAGCGGTCGCCAGCGTCCGTCGTTTGCTGGTCCCTGGCCCGGGGACACGGACCCGCATCTTCAGCGACGCAGACCTGGCCCAGGACGCCCAGATCGTGACCACGTATTCCCGGATCGAGACTCTCGCCATCGCGTGGGCGACACCCGGAACCGCCGTGCAGGCCGACCCTGTGGTCCTGCAGGAGATTACCGAGGGGCTCACAGACGGTAATCGTCTCGTCTACAACACCGCCCAGCCGGAGTTCGGGAACTGGTGGTCGTGGGAGATCGGCACCCCGAAGGCCCTCGGTGACACGCTGGCCATCGTCAAGGACCATCTTGATCCTGCGCTTCTGGACGCCTGTTGCCGGGCCATCGACCACTTCATCCCCGACCCGACCCTCCAGTACCCCGACTCAAGGGGAAAGGTTCTCTCCACGGGGGCAAACCGGGTGGACATCTGCCAGGGGATCATGGTCCGATCGATCGTCGGGAGCGACATGCCCCGGCTCCAAGCCGCGATTTCCGCACTCAGCCCCACCTGGCAGTATGTGGCAAGCGGAGACGGATTCCATGCCGACGGCTCGTTCATCCAGCACAACACCGTTCCTTACACCGGAACCTACGGACTCGGCCTCCTGTCGGGACTGGCCAAGCTGTTCTCGCTGCTCGCAGCGAGCACGTCTGCAGCAGCCGACCCCGGCCGCTCCCGGCTTTTCGACAGCGTCGACCGCTCGTTCGCGCCGTTCATCCACGACGGCCTCATGATGGACTCGGTCCGCGGGCGTGCCATTTCCCGGAGCTCCGAACGGAGCTTCGACGACGGCGCGAGCGCGATCGAGGCCATTCTCTGGCTCGCCCGCGGCGTCGACCAGCCCACGGCAGCGGCCTGGCGCTCCATGTGCCTCGGATGGATCAAGCGCAACGGCGTCACCGACATTTACGCGACGTCCTCGATCCCTCGGCTCGCCCTGCTCGTCCAGCTCGAGGCCAGCACCTCCGCCACCGCACCCGAGCCGTTGGGACACCGGTACTTCCCCGCGATGGACCGCTCAACCTACCGGGGACCGGGGTGGGCCGTCGCCCTCGGCCTCTGCAGCCGGCGGATCGCCTGGTACGAATGCGGCAACGGCGAGAACGATACGGGGTACAACACAGGCTCGGGCCTGACCTACCTCTACGCAGCAGACGCCCTTCACTGGGACGACCACTACTGGCCGACAGCCGACCTCACAGCGCTGCCTGGCACGACCGTCGACAAGACCCCCCTTCCACCGAAGGCCGGCGGGGAATGGGGGTCTTCAACGCCAAAGAACGAATACACCGGTGGAACCACTTTGGATTCCTACGGGCTCGTTGCCCAGCACCTCATCGGACCCGGCGGAACAGGCCTGAAGGCCCGCAAGTCATGGTTCTTTACCCAGGAGTTCGTCCTGGCCCTTGGCGCAGACATCACCACCGCATCGGGAGCCAGAGTCGAGACGACCATCGAGCACCGGAACCTCGGCCAGTCCGGGGGGCGTGCCATCACAGTCGACGGCGCACTTCTGGGCACGTCCGACGGCGCGAGCGCGCAGGGCGTGCGCTGGGCCCATGTCGAGGGCGTCGGCGGATACCTCTTCCTCGGCGAGGCACCCGTGCGCGTTTCCCGCCAGCGCCGATCAGGGACGTGGCGCGCCATCAACACCGGAGGCCCCACCACGAGCTACAGCCGCGAATACGCCACGATAGCCATCGACCACGGCCTCCGCCCGGCCACCGGAAGCCCGGGAACCTATTTCTATGCCCTGCTCCCCGGCGCTACGCCAGCCGAGACAGAGCGATCGTCCCTCGATGGCCTGCGCATCGAACCGCTGCGCAACGATGCCTTGGCCCAAGGCATACGAACCGGCAAGCTCACCGCTGCCGCATTCTGGCAGGCGGCCACCGTCGGCTTAATCACCGCCTCCGGCCCCGCACTTGTCCTGGCCTGGCAAAGCAACGGAATCGTCAAGCTGGCCGTGTCCGAACCGACCCAAACCGCCGTCGAACTGGTCCTCCGGGTGGCAGGCACGAAGGCGACGCGGGCGCGCTCGGCGGGCGAGGTGAAATTGACCGTCATCCCGGACGGCGTGGAACTGCGGGTGTCCACGGCCGGGCTTGCCGGCACCACCTTGGCAGTGGACCTCCTTCCCTGAAGACCAGAACCCCTCACCCAAACAAAGGAAAGCTCAATGAAGACAAGTAGCAGGAAGTTCAGGCTCAACCGGACACTTCCGACTATCCTGGCCGCCTCGCTGGCCGCTACCCTCTCCGCCACCGCAGCGTCAGCCGCGCCCGACCCTCAAGCACAAGGAAGCACCGCGTACTACGTCGACTGCTCCCGGGGAGACGACGCAGCTTCGGGCACGGATCCCGGACACCCCTGGCGCACCCTTGCACATGTAAGTGCGCAGGGCTTCGCCGCCGGCGCGGAAATCCGACTGCTCGCAGGGACCACATGCACCGGAACGCTGACCATCCACAACTCCCATGTCACCGTCCGCAGCTACGGCGAAAACGCAAAAGCGCGCATCGACGGGGCCGGAGCCTCAGACGCCATCGTTGTCTCCAATGCCGAAGACGTCGAACTCCACGACCTCGACGTGGTCAACACCGGTCCAACGAAGTCCCAAAGGCGCGGTATTTGGGTCCGGCTGACCGATTTCGGCACAGGGCACCATTACGTCATCAGCAACGTCGACGTCCATGATGTCAACGGCCTCGACGACAAGAGCGCCCAGGGTTCGGCAGGTATCCTGTTCTCCTCGCTGGGTACCGCGACCCCGACACGCTTCGATGACGTGCAGGTTTTGGACAACACTGTCACGCACGTGGACCGGACGGGCATCAGCTTCTCCAGCAGCTGGAACAAACGCCCAGAACAGGGCGACCAGATCACCACCTGGAACCCGAACACCGGCGTCCGCGTTGTCGGCAACCACGTGAAGGACACCGGCGGGGACGGCATCGTCCTTCGCGTCTCCACAGGGGCCTTGGTCGCCCGCAACACCGTCGACGGCTACAACATGCGCTCGGCCGCCTACAACGCCGGGATCTGGTCCTGGAACGCCGACCACGTCACCTATGAGTACAACGACGTCAGCCACGGGCACGGGGTACTGGACTCGATGGCCTACGACATCGACGGCGCCAACAACGGCAACGTCTATCAGTACAACTACAGCCATGACAACGAGGGCGGCTTCCTGCTGATCTGCACCTCCCCTGGAGTCAAATCCGCCGACAACATCGCGAGGTACAACGTCAGCATCAACGACCGCAACACATGGACGCCGTACTACGGGATCATCACCATCGGCTGCGGCGCTCCTACGACGAACACCCAGGTCTACGGCAACAGCATCGTGTCCAACCAGGGCGGAACCACACTCGTCAACGACCTCAGGGGCCTCGGCGGGGTAACCTTCCGCAACAACATCTTCGCCGCCACCGTCGCCGGAGGCCTGCCGGTCCGCGACTCGAGCAACACATATGACCACAATCTCTTCTTCGGCGCGACCACTCTCCCGGCGCACAATTCCAACGCGGTGACAGGTGACCCCGGGTTCATGAACGCCGATCCGAAAACGCCCAAGGACATCCGGCTCCGGCACGATTCCCCTGCGGCCGGAGCCGGGACTCCCATCTCCAATGATGTGACCACCGATTACTTCGGCAAGGCGATACCCGCATCACCCAGCCTCGGCGCCGACACGAGGGCACCGGGGTCCTCCAAGCTGGACTAGCCCGGCACTGCAACGGGCGGTCCCCGTCAGGGGAGCGGGGACCGCCCAGGCCTGGGTGCCGAACATCAAGGAAGGCATGAAATGACAGGTAGCGATTCACAAAGGCGATCCAGCCGCGCTGAACTCAGCAGGCGGCGACTGCTCCAGTACGGGGGTGCCGCCACTGCGCTGGGCATGGCATCTCAGCTGATCGGGCCACCAGCAGCCTGGGCCGACACGTACGACTCCATGCGCGGCAGATGGTTCCAACTCCTCACAGGCACTGGGTTCGACCCCACCTCCGCACCGTTCTCCGGCGCTCTTGCCTCCTTGGGATCGACCGCCTCGCGATACCAGTCGACGATGGCCCCCGCCTCATCCTCGCTCTGGCCCGATCTTCCCGCCGGCTCGGTTTCCGCGAATGTCACTAGCAGCTACTCGCGGCTGAAGACCATGGCCCTGGCCTACGCACAGCCCAATACCGGCCTCACGGGCAGTGCGTCCCTCGCCTCGGCCGTCACTACGGGGCTCGACTGGATGCAGGCACAGGCCTATGCCCCGACGACGATCCCCTACAACAACTGGTGGGACTGGCAGATCGGCGCCCCCCAGTCGCTCCTGGACACCTGTATCCTCACGTACGGCAAGCTCACACCTGCCCAGATCGACAGCTATTGTGCATCGATCGATCACTTCGTTCGACAAGCGCGGTTTCCTCGTACACCGGGACAAGCACCGGGGCCAACCGCGTCGACCTCTGCCGCGTGCTCGCGCTTCGCGGAGTGATCGGCAGAGTGCCCGCTCCGATCAGCACTGCCCAGACTGCTCTCTCGCCGGTTATGCCGTACGTCCTCGCCGGCGACGGCATTTATGCCGACGGCAGCTTCATCCAGCACACCTACGTCCCGTACACCGCCACCTACGGGGCCATCCTCATCGGAGGCGTGGCCCGCCTCATCACCCTGCTCAGCGGGACCAGCTGGGCGATCAAGGACCCCAACATCCAGGACATCCTCAACGCCGTGAGCAGCTGCTACGCGCCCGTCGTCTACAACGGCCTCGCCTTCGACGGGCAGTCCGGCCGCGCCATCAGCAGGAGCACGGAAGACGCCCACACCCGGGGCCATGCGCTGGCCAGCGACGTCCTGCTGATGGCGGAAAGCGGTGCATCCACCGACCAGGCAGCTTCCTGGAAGGCAATCGCCAAGGGATGGATCCAGCGCGACACCACCAAACCGTACATGAACGACAGTTCGGTCGCTGTGCCTGAACTCGCGCGCGCCCAGGCGCTGCTGAACGATACGACCGTTACCGCTGCTGGGGAGCCTGTCTGCAGCCAGGTCTTCGGCATGGACCGGGCCATCCATCGACGCCAAGGCTGGGCAGCACAGATCAGCGCTTGTTCCTCCCGCACCACCTTCTACGAGACCGGCAACGGAGAGAATCTCCACGGCTGGCACACGAACAGCGGCATGCTCTACTGGTATGGCTCCACGTACGGCAACGACCAGCACTCCGACGCGTTCTGGCCAACAGTCGACCCCTACATGCTGCCCGGAACGACCGTCTCGACGCTTTCGTTGGCCGATGCCGCGGGAGGGGAGTGGGGGGCGTCCCACCCAGCCACGGCCTGGGCAGGCGGAGCTACGGACGGGACCTGGACAGCGTTCGGCCAAGACCTCCGCGGGCTCCAGTCGAGCCTGACTGGAAAGAAGTCGTGGTTCTGCCTCGACGATTCCATCGTCTGCTTGGGCGCGGGCATCACGTGCGCTGACGGGGTCGGCGTCCAGACCACCATCGACAACCGGAACCTCGGCTCAAACAACACCCAGGCCCTTTGGGTCGACGGCGCGGTTCAAGACTCCACCCTGGGCTGGGATCAGACCTTCGCCAACGCCCACTACATGAGCATCGACGGCATGGCGTCATGGATCTTCCCTGGAGGCGCCAATGTCAGCGCCAAGCGCATCGCCCGAACGGGGGCCTGGTCCGCCATCAATACCGGAGGGCCGACCGCCCAGATCACCAAAAACTACGTCACGATGTGGTTCGACCATGGCACTGATCCGGTATGGGCTACGTACTGCTACCAGCTCATGCCGGGGGCCGACGCCGCTGCAGCCGCCGCGCGCTCGGCCAACCCCGACTTCGTCATCCTCGCCAACACGCCGACGGTACAGGCGATCAGTTGCCCCGGGCTCGGGCTGACCATGGCGAACTTCTTCGCCGCCGGAACAGCTGGCCCCCTGACCGCATCAGGGCCCTGCTCGATACTGACGAGCGAGAAGAACGGCAGCATGACTATCGCCGTCTCGGACCCGACCCGCGGCCAGGCCACCGTACAGATCACGATCGCGAGCGACACCTACCCGGGAATCTCCTCGACCTCGGGCATCAACGTGCTCACAACGGCGGGCCAAATCTCCCTCCTCGCAGAAGTCGGCGGAACCCACGGCACCACCCTCACCGCCTGCCTCAGTGCTTCGGGAACCTCCCCGGCACCTAGGACGGCCGCGCAGCTGGCCGCCACGGCCACGACCTATGTCCGGGACGGCACCTATGCGAACACAAACTACGGCGGCCAGACCACGATGATCGTCAAGAACGACACCAAGACCAGCACGGGCTACAACCGCGAGGCCCTGCTCAAGTTCGATGTCTCATCCGTGTCCGGACACCTCAACCGGGCAATCCTGTGGGTGAACGGCTTCGTGAACGACTCGGGCGGGACCCAGACCACCCTTCAAGCCTTCGCTACGGCGTCAGACATGTGGACCGAGACGGCCGTGACATGGTCCACCGCACCTTCGCTCACCACGGCATTGGGAACCGGAACGCTCGGGTTGGTGGCTGACTGGGTCGGCCTGGACGTCACGGCCGCCGTCGCCTCGGCACTCACCGGTTCGGGAGGCGACGGGATCGCATCCCTGGCCGTCTGGGAGCCCGGCCCGGCACCTGGACTGGCAACCATTCTCCAGTGCCGGCTGAACAACAGCTCAGCCCCGCAACTCGAGATCATCACGCAGTGAAATTTACGGGCCGGCGATTTGCCTCGCGTGTTGATCCGGGCATCCTGCCACGCCCGATTCGTCCCGAACAGAATGCACCACATCGACCGCAAAGGAGAAAACAATAGTGAACGACTCAAGTAACCCGCACGCCTCGACGCCGGACGACGAAGGCCGGGAATCCGGAGTTTCCCGACGAACACTGATGCTCAGCGCCGCAGCGCTCGGGCTCATCGGTCCGGCTTTGTTTCCCGGCTCCGCTCAAGCAAGCCAGGAGACGGCCTCGATGCCCAAGTCGAACCTGCCGGACACGATACCCGAGGTCCTCTATCAGACCTCGTTCGAGGACTTCTCGGACCGTGAATGGGTGTCGGACTACACCGCCTTCGACTCGTCGCAGCACCGCACCGGTGCTGCGTCGCTGCGCTACACCCGGGCAGACAGCAGCACCTATGTCTTTGCCGGCAAGAAAATCCCAGGGACCACCGACGCCTACGTTCCTGTCTCGGTCTCCGTGTGGGTGAAGACCGCCGGCATGCAAAACGGCGGGGCGTCGGTCTGCGTGGAGTGGTACGCAGAGGACGGCACCTTCCTCACCGGCGGCTACACCGGCACAACCCAATCCACCGAGTGGGTCCAGCTGTCCGTGCCCCCACAGGCGGCCCCGGCCGGAGCCGCGTACATGAAGGCCATCTTCTTCCTCGGCCGCGGCGCCACGGGAACGGCCTGGTATGACGATCTCACCATCACCAAATACACGCCGCGCCTCCTGCGGGCGACCCTCGCGGCCCCGGCCTATCGTGGTCTGCTCATTCCCGGCGAACAACAGGAAATCGACCTTCGGATGGGGGTATTCCCGCCGTCCGGTATTCGTGCCACCGACTATCAGGTGCAGGTCGAACTCAGCGACACCGCCGGCAAACGCGTCGACGCCAAGTCCTTCAAAGGATCGTCCGAGCTTAGGTATACCAGCCCCGTTTCGAGGCTGCGCGAAGGGTCCCACCAACTTCGGGTGAGCGCGCGCACCCGCGACGGTTCCACCGCCGCGGAGAAGACGTTCGCCCTTCGGAAGCTTCGCGTGGATGAGGTGCCAACGAGCTATTTCGACTCGCACGGAAGGCTTCGGCGCAATGGCGAGCTGTATTTCCCGATCGGGGCGTACAACGGGCCGACCACCGTGCAGAACCTCGACGATCTCAGATACGCGGGGTTCACCACGATTCTGTCCTACCACGTACCGTCCCCGCAGATTCTCGACGAGACCCAAGCGCGCGGGATGACGACTCTGTTCAATCATCAGAATACCGACGCCAACCAGATCAACCAGTACAAGAACCACCCCTCGCTCCTGGGCTGGTACATCAACGACGAGACACCCGCCGACAGCCAAGCCGACCACGTCCGTCCGCGATACACATCAGTCGCCGACAACGATCCCAATCATCCGAGCTATTCGGTCGACTACCGTGTGTGGGCCGGTGACGACGCCCAGTTTGTCACCGACGCCTTCGGGACGGACCCTTATCCGATCTTCGGCAAGCCGACCGACATCCCTCGCCGTGTCTTCACCCACACCGAAGCAACCGTGCGGGAGTTGCCCAACACCGCGATCTGGCCGGTCATCCAGCTGCACAACCTCGGCAACTACAAGCACTTCGGCGTGCGTCCGCCGAACCTGGCCGAGGTCCGGAGTATGTCGTGGCAGGCCATCGTGGCCGGCGCCACCGGCCTGCTGTATTATTCCCGGTTCGACATCGAGAACGACGTGAGCGGCATCCCGTACCGCACCCTGCTGGACAATGCGAAAACGGTCGTGACCCAGATCCGCGACCTCTCACCGGTCATCCTCTCCACAGACCGACCGCCGTCGATCCGGGTGGCTGACGATGACGCGCTGCGTTGGACTACGCGCCGCTATGACAACCGTGACTACTTGTTCATGGTCAACCTGTCCAAAGAAGCCCGTACCGCTTCATTCGCCGCGCCGGGGAACGAGCCCGTGGAGGTGCTCTACGAACACCGGAGCCTCAGCAAGAGGCAGGGCAGGTACACCGACGACATCGAAGGACTCGGCGTGCGGCTCTACCGGATTCCGTGATCCGGCCAACGGTACGTGGCTATTCCGTTTTTCGTGTAGAGGAGGTATCCCCTTGCCTTAGGCTCGCTTAGCCGTCGAGCGTATGCAACAGTGGGCTCAGCACGCCTGCAACACTTTGCCAACCGATTACGGTTTACTATGAGGGACTACCGTCCGGCGGGTCGCAGTCATTTGCGGGTCCATCGCCGGCCAGCCACCAACAATACGAGGGGATAGTCCTTGGTAACCATGGCCGATGTTGCGCGGGTAGCCCGCGTTTCCAGGAGCACTGTGTCCTATGCCCTCAGCGGTGTCCGGCCGATTGCACCCGAAACGCGCGAGCGCATCCTGAAGGCCATGGCCGACCTTGGCTATACGCCGAACCTGCTCGCCCAGGGTTTGGCCGGCAAGCGGACCGGCATCCTCTCCCTGATCTTCCCGGTCGGGGAGCAAGGCATGAACACCACGGAATTCGAATACGTTCAAGGCGCTGCCGAACAAGCCCGTGTCGACGGGTACCATCTTCTCCTGTGGCCGATGGACCCAGACGACCTGGGCGAGATGCAGCGGATCGTTGCCCAGGGCCTGGTGGATGGAATCCTCCTTATGGAAGTCAGGTCATTCGACGAAAGGATTCCCGTCCTGCGTGAAACGGGGGTTCCATTCGTCACCATTGGACGGCCAACGGATGCCGCTGGGCTGACATTCGTGGACGCGGATTTTGAAGCGATGGGCGAGCTGGCAGTGTCGCACCTCGTTAGCCTGGGGCACAAGAAAATCGGCCTCGTGACGCATTCGCGGGAGTCCCTGGACACCGGCTACGGCCCGATGGTCCGATCGTGGGATGCCGTGGCAGCCGCCGCGTCGCGGCACGGGGTCAGTGCCCGGCTGTTCCCGACCGCCAGCTCACTTGCCGGCGGTCGCGAGGTGTTCGGACAGATCCTGGACGAATCCCCGGAAACCACCGGACTTGTGGTGATCAACGAAGCGGCTACGGCAGGCCTTCTGGGTGCTGCGGCGAGCCATGGTTGGCGGGTCCCGGAGTCCCTGTCCATTGTCGCGATCAACACCAGCGCCGGCTCCGCGGAGCGCTTCATGCCCGCCCTGACTACGGCGTCCGCCCAACCCAGGGTAATGGGGCGCGAGGCTGCGCAATTCCTTTCCCGGCGCCTCAGGAGCGAGAGTGCAGATGCCCTGCAATGGCTGGCCGAACCGGTACTGACGTTGCGCGGAAGCACCACCGTGGCGCGCGCCGTCGAGCCCTGAATCTCCGCGCCGTTCGGGTGTGATCCGCCAATTCGACGCAATCATTACGCGGTCCGAGCCCACGTGATTGTGACATTTGACACACCGTTGCGCCGCCAACTACTGTCGAGCCATCGACCCGCGTCGACAAGGCGCGTCGACGAACGGCGATGAAATTCCTCCTATACAACATGGCGGATAGTCGCCGATCAGAGTTCCCGGAACCCGTGCGCCTGTGAAGCCAACGATGCCGCTCAAAGAAAGAATGTAAGCGCTTGCCCAGCAATGGTGGCGCCCGGCGAAGCCTCCTCACCCGGTGCCCCGGTGGTCCCGCCCCTAGCCAACATCTCCCCAATCATCACAACAACCTCCTGGAGGTACACCGCATGGAAACGTCGACCCAATCGGCCCAGTCCGCGTTCGAAGGTGGCCGGAAGTGAAAGCGATTCGACGGTTCACGGTCCGAACGGTTCTCCCGGAAGCAATCGCCCCGCTGGCACGATTGGCGAAGAACCTGCGTTGGTCGTGGCATTTGCCGACACGTGAACTGTTTTCCGCGCTGAATCCCGAGGCCTGGGAGCAAAGCAATCATGACCCCATGACCTTCCTGGGCCTGGTCAGCCGCGAGGAACTGCATGAACTCGCGGAGAATGGCGCAGTCATTGAGCGTGTCCAGCGCGCGGCTGCGGACCTGGACCGGTACCTGAGCGAGCCGCGGTGGTACCAGGGCCTGGGTCCGGACGCTCCGGCGTGCATCGCGTACTTCTCCCCGGAGTTCGGCATCACCGAGGTGCTTCCGCAGTATTCCGGCGGCCTGGGGATCCTGGCCGGGGACCATCTGAAGGCCGCTTCGGACCTGGGTGTGCCGCTGATCGGCGTCGGGCTGCTGTACCAGGCGGGTTACTTCAAGCAGTCCCTTTCCCGGGACGCCTGGCAGCAGGAAACCTACCCGGTCCTCGACCCGGACGGCCTGCCCCTGACAATGCTGCGTGAGGAAGACGGTTCGCCGGCTCTGGTCACACTTCCCTTGCCTGGTGACCGGACGCTGCGGGCGCACATCTGGCGGGCCGACGTCGGGCGCGTGCCGCTGCTGCTGCTCGACTCGAACGTTCCGGCCAACGACGACGCCGCGCGCGGGATCACGGACCGCCTCTACGGCGGCGGCGGTGACCACCGCCTGCAGCAGGAACTGCTGCTGGGCATGGGCGGGGTGAAGGCGCTGCGCGTCTACCAGCGCCTCACCGGCACCCCGGCCCCGGAAGT